>VGAV01000039.1 GCA_016870695.1 Actinomycetota bacterium
GCGATGTCGTCGAGCGTCGCCTTGCCCTGCGTCGCGGCGATCAGCGACGCGGTCGTGCAGGCGATGCCGTTCTGCGTGAAGACGAGGTTGTAGTCCGCGTCGACGGTGAGCTTCTCGGTCAGGTCGGCCCGCACCGCTTCGGCGATCTCCGCGCCGGTGTGCTCTCCGTGACGGAACGGGTACACCGTGTCGCGGTGGGTCGTGGCCCAGTGCACGAGCTCGTAGGTGAGCTCGTCGTGGTTCTGCATCCCGTGCACGAGCTGCACCGGCTCGACGCCGGTCTCGAGGGCCGTGTTCAGCGCGAGGCGCAGGAACTCGGTGTTCGCCGTCGCGAGCGCGTGGTGGTAGCCCGGTCGCGTGACGAAGTCGTACGACAGGTCCGCGCCGACGGCACCCGTGTCGCGGATGTCCTCCATCGTCAGGTTCAGCTCCTGGAACGTGAAGCCGCCGACCTTGCGGACCATGCCCGCGATGATGTGGTTCGCCGCGTGCGAGAGCGGGTGCCCCTCCGACCACGCCGGGAGTCCCTCCGCGCTCTTCTCCACGCCCAAGAAGCCGTTCGCGTCGAGGCGGAGCGCGCTCGTCCCGAGGTCGCCGAGGGAGTGCAGGGCGTCCCCGATGACGAGTCGCATGCCCGCGAACGTGGGGTCGAGCCAGTTGATCGAGGGCTGGCCCTCCTTGAAGTAGTGCAGGTAGACCCAGCGGCGCTCCACGCCGTCGACGCCGATGACGGGCGCGGTGGCGCTCCAGTTGGTCTCCTTCACGCCCGGCGTGTAGAAGATGACGCGCTGCAGCTCGCCGATGATGTAGCCGCGGGCGCTGAGCTCGCGTTCGGTGCCGGCGTCGAGGTTAATCGAGTCGCGGCCGGCGGGCACCTCGGGCAGCAGGTCCCAGTCCTCCCGCGGGATCTCGACCATGTGGTAGATGCCGGGGTAGTCCTTGAACGCCATCTCGGCGAGGCGGAAGTCCGCACCCTTGCCGGTGTGACCCGGGACGATGTCGTCGATGACGCTGCCGCCGTGCGCGTCGGCCACGTCGGCGACCCGGCGGAAGGCGTGCTCGTCACCGAAGTCCGGGTCGATCTGAGTGCTGATGCGGTCGAAGTGACCGTCGACGCTGGGGGTCTCCTGCCATCCGGTGATACCCCCGGCGCGTTTCACGGGACCGGTGTGGATGCCGTTGATCCCGACCCACTCGAAGGCCTCCCACAGCGCCTCGTCGCCGAGTGCGTCGAGGAAGGACTCCCCCGCTCGGGTGATCAGCGAGATGGGGTAGGCGGTGAACCACACGTCCGTCGACTCGATCGCCCGACGCGCATCGGGACGGGCGTAGGGGTTGCGCCACATCGACGGCTGCCCGGACAGCTGGCGGCTCAGCACGTCGGCGTCCTTCAGCATCGACTGGCGGACGAGCCACTCGATGTAGGAGGGATTGGTGCCGTTCGCGCTGCGCGGGTCGCTGAGGAACCGGCGCAGGGTCCCGCCACGGAATTGGTCGCGCGGTCGGAGGCGACGCGGGCGGGCCGGGTATCGCTGCTCGTCGTAGCTGATCTCGACGACCGGGTCGGCCGGCTCGTCGATCTCCGTGCCGTCGTCCGCGACGGGACGGGCGTCCTCGTCTGCGGTCACGGTCCGCTCGTCGGCATCGTCCACTCCGACCTCCTCTTGTCGTTCTTCGACGCTAGTCGGCCCCGACGAGTTGTCCGCGGGGGATTGACCTCGACGCGCCGGGACGCCAGTGGCATCCCGAGTCCGAAGACCCCGCGCGGCAGCCGGACGGGGCGGGTCCCGGATGCCTCGCCCGTCGCCGGCGGACGGGATGACGGGGATGGGTCAGGCGATGAGCGAGAACGCGTCCGCCGCGGGCAGGGCGTCGGTGTGACCGCCCGTGAACTGCATGCCGCCGAGGAACATCGCCTGCAGCACGAGCGCGAAGACGAACGCGATGGAGAGGAAGAGCACGGCGACACCGGCCAGGGTGATCAGGAGGGGAAGTCGAGAAGCCATGCCCCCATCCTCCCCGACGGGACGACGGATGCCAAAGCCTTGCGCCCCCGCCGGGCTGCCACCCGGGAAAGCCGAAGGCCGGCCCCTCCGAGGAGGGACCGGCCTTCAGGAAAGGGTGGTTCAGCGACCGGAGAGCTTCTCGCGAAGCGCCGCCAGCGACTCGTCGTCGGCGAGGGTGCCCTGGGCGGGCGACTCCGACGAGAAGGAACCGCCGAACGAGCCCGAGTCGGTCGGGTTCGCAGCCTCGGCCTCGAGGGCCTTGGTGACGGCGGCCTTGTGAGCCTCCCAGCGACCCTGGGCCGCGGCGTACTCCTGCTCCCACTGCTCGCGCTGAGCGTCGAAGCCCTCGAGCCAGGCACCCGACTCGGGGTCGAAGCCCTCGGGGTACTTGTACTCGCCGCGCTCGTCGTACTCGGTGACCATGCCGTACAGCGCCGGGTCGAACTCGGTGCCGTTGGGGTCGACCGACTCGTTCGCCTGCTTGAGCGAGAGCGAGATGCGGCGACGCTCGAGGTCGATGTCGATGATCTTGACGAAGACCTCTTCGCCGACCGACACGACCTGCTCGGCGAGCTCGACGTGCTTGCCGGAGAGCTCCGAGATGTGCACGAGGCCCTCGATGCCGTCGGCCACGCGGACGAACGCACCGAACGGAACGAGCTTGGTGACCTTGCCCGGCGCGATCTGGCCGATCGCGTGGGTGCGGGCGAAGACCTGCCAGGGGTCCTCCTGCGTCGCCTTGAGCGAGAGCGACACGCGCTCGCGGTCGAGGTCGACCTCGAGGATCTCGACGGTGACCTCCTGGCCCACCTCGACGACCTCGGAGGCGTGCTCGATGTGCTTCCAGGACAGCTCGGAGACGTGCACGAGGCCGTCCACGCCGCCCAGGTCGACGAACGCACCGAAGTTGACGATCGACGAGACCGTGCCCTTGCGGACCTGGCCCTTGTGCAGGTTGTTGAGGAACGTGGTGCGCGACTCGGACTGCGTCTGCTCGAGCAGGGCGCGGCGCGACAGGACGACGTTGTTGCGGTTCTTGTCGAGCTCGAGGATCTTGGCCTCGATCTCCTGGCCGAGGTACGGCGTCAGGTCGCGGACGCGGCGCAGCTCGATGAGCGAGGCCGGGAGGAAGCCGCGGAGGCCGATGTCGACGATGAGGCCACCCTTGACGACCTCGATCACGGAGCCGGTGACGACACCGTCGTTCTCCTTGATCTTCTCCACGTCGCCCCAGGCGCGCTCGTACTGGGCGCGCTTCTTGGACAGGATGAGACGGCCTTCCTTGTCCTCCTTCTGGAGAACGAGGGCCTCGACGTGGTCGCCGACGTTGACAACCTCGTTGGGGTCGACGTCGTGCTTGATGGAGAGCTCGCGCGAGGGGATGACGCCCTCGGTCTTGTAGCCGACGTCGAGGAGGACCTCGTCGCGGTCGATCTTCACGACGGTGCCTTCGATGAGGTCGCCGTCGTTGAAGAACTTCAGGGTCTTCTCGACCGCGGCCAGGAAGTCCTCAGCAGAGCCGATGTCGTTGATCGCGACCTGCTTGGTGGCCGGGGCGGTCGTTGCGGTAGTCATGTAGTGGGTTGTCCTAGAGGGTTGTGGTGTCGGGCTCCGGCTCCCGCGGCGCGATCCGGAGGTGGATCACGCTGTCGGAGCAGCCTCCCGTCGAGAGGACGGACGGATGCCACGGCCGAAGCGAAGCGGATTGTGTCGTGCGATGCCACTCGGGGGGACCCCGGAAGTGCGGAACGGGCCACACGCGTGACACTCAAGACTACCAGAGTTCCCCGCTGTTCCCGGGGTCCGTCCGACCTCCGAATAACGGATGGATCACGGTTACGTCCAGGAATCGTCCAGGCTGAGCGGGCAGGGTATGTGACTTGTGTCCGCGAACAGCGGACTGACGGGCCTTCCCGAGGGCCTCGTCCCTCGACCCGGAACTGGTTCATGCGCTCCACTTCGACGCCCCCGTCCAACCGTCGTACCCGCCGTCTGGCCTCTCGCCGCTCCCGCCGTCGCCCCGTCCTCCTCGCGGGCGGACTTGTGGTCGGCGTGCTCGCCGCGGCCGCCCTGACCGGCACCGCCGCCTCCCCCTCCGTCGCGGCGACCACCCCCTCGCTGCTGACCGGCGCCTCCTTCCAGCTGGCCGCCTACACGACGCCCGTCGCCTCCGCCCCCGAGGTCGCCGAGGCGCGCTCCGCAGTGGCCGCCGCCGTCTCCTCGACGCAGGCCGCCGACACCGTCGAGGGCGACATCGCCGCCTCCGGCCTGGACATCGGCCAGCCCGTCACCACCGTCGACACGGCCGCGCTGGAGCAGGCCGCCGAGCGCCTCGACGCCGCGGCCCAGCAGCTCCCCGCCACCTTCCTGCCCGAGATCACCGACTCGGTCACCGAGCTCTCGGCATCCGTCGACGCCCAGGTCTCGCAGCTGCGCGGCTCGCTCGACGGCGCCCTCGCCAAGAAGGCCGAGGAGGAGGCCGCCGCCGCCGAGAAGGCGCGCCTGGAGGCCGAGGCCGCCGCCGCGGCGAAGGCGAAGGCCGAGGAGGAGGCCGCCCAGGCCGAGGCCCAGGCCGCCGCCCGGACGACCACCACCACGACGACGCGCTCCAGCGGGTCCACCGCCGCCCCCTCCGCCCCGCTCCCGGTGACCGGCAGCAGCGGCGACAACAGCCCGGCCGGCGCCCAGGCCTCCGCCCGCGGCATGCTCGGCAACTACGGCTGGGGCGAGGACCAGATGTCGTGCCTCGTGTCGCTGTGGAACAAGGAGTCCGGCTGGAACTACCAGGCCTACAACTCGGGCAGCGGCGCCTTCGGCATCCCGCAGGCCCTCCCGGGCAGCAAGATGGCCTCCGCCGGTGCCGACTGGCAGACCAACGCGGCGACGCAGGTCGCCTGGGGCCTCGGCTACATCTCGGGCCGCTACGGCAGCCCGTGCAGCGCCTGGTCGCACTCCCAGTCGGTCGGCTGGTACTGACCCGCACCCCGCACGACACGCGCGCCGCTCCGGAGGACACTCCGGGGCGGCGCGCGTCGTCGTCGGCGCAGCTGCGGCAGGGTGGGAGGACGTCCGCCGACCGGTGGGCGCGCTGACGTCCGAGCGCGAGGAGCAGGCGTGGACCTCCGATGGCTGGACGCCCCCGCGGCCGATGTCGCCGCCGCCCTCGCCGTCGCGGGCGAACGGCCGCGGCCGGCGTGGCGCCCGACCCGGCGCCAGGTGCTGCTGCACGTCAACAACGCCCTGGTGCTGTGGTTCGCCTCGATCGGGTTCCTGACCATCGGCATCCAGGTCGACGGGGTCCAGGACGGCCGTGTGCTCCCGGCCGACGCGCTCGCGTTCACGGTGGTGTCGCTCGTGCTGGTGGTCTGGCTCGCCGGGACGTTCCTGCTGTGGCGCTGGGCGCGCCGACCGCTCGCGACGCGCGCGCGGCTGAGCCAGGGACGCCGCGATCTCACGGCGCTCGCCAACGGCTTCCGCCCGATGCCCAGCGACGGGGCGACGTTCTCGTCGCTCGTCACGGACAACCGCCTCGGGGTGCGCGAGTACCCGCGGTTCGCGTCCCGGGACATCGAGTTCGGCACCGTCCGCGCCCGCTCCCCCCGTGCCCGCGCCTGGCAGTATGCGAGCATCCGTCTGGCCGCGGCACTCCCCCACCTCGTGCTCGACGCACGCGCCAACGACGGCGGACGCGGAGGACTCCCGGCATCCATCGACCGCGGTCAGCGCCTGCGGCTCGAGGGGGACTTCGACCGGTCGTTCCTGACTTACGCGCCGGCGGGCTACGGGCCCGACGCGCTCTTCGTGCTCACCCCTGACGTCATGGCCGTCCTCGTCGACCACGCCGCGGACTTCGACCTGGAGATCCGCGACGACCGGGCGGTCTTCTTCCGCGCCGCCGACGCCGCGTACACCGCGCCGGAGGACTGGCGGCGCGTCGACGCCCTGCTCCGCCACGTGGCCCCGCGGCTCGTCGGGCAGTCGGAGCGGTACGTCGACGAGCGGGTCGCGGGACAAGGGGCGCAGGAGCGCGTCGCGGCAACAGGGACCACCGCCTGGCGTCCCCCGCGGCCGCTCATCGGCCCCGACGGACGTCGCCTGGACGCCCGGACGCCGCAGACCGGGATCGGGCCGGTCGTCGAGCGACTGGCGTGGGTCGGCTTCCGTGCCGGGCTCTACCTCGTGCCGCTGCTGTTCGCCTTCGCCGGGTTCATGTCGATCGTCGACGGGCGGTAGCCCGCGGCGCGGACGTCTCCCGACCAGCGGGAGCCCGCGGCGACGCTGCCGTCTCCGGCGGCGGGAGCCCGCGGCGCAGGCTTCTCCCGACCAGCGAGAGCCCGCGGCGTCGCGCGGACCGTCTCAGGCGCTGCCGTTGCGCCGCGCGATGAACCCGGCGAGCACGGCGTGCGACAGCGGGACCACCGAGGCGATGGCCAGCAGCGTCCCGAGCACGGCCTGCTCGGCCTGCAGCAGGATGCCGCCGATCAGCAGCCCCGTGAACAGCACCGCCGACACCACCCGGCGCACCATGCGCTCGAGGTCGCGGATGCGACGCTCGATGCGCGGGGTCTGGACCGAGACGGACCCGTCCTCGAACCGGTCGACGAGGGAGTCGATGCGCCGCGGCAGTCGCGCGGTCACCGCGGCGACGGCGCCGACCTCGCGGGCGAGCGCCTGAACCGTGTTGCCGCTCTCCTCGCGGATGAGGCGCTGGGCGTACGGCTCGACGGCGTCCCAGATGTTGAAGCGCGGGTCCAGCGCGCTGCACATCCCGCTCGTCAGCGACATGGCGCGCACGATGAGCAGGAAGTTCTCGGGCAGCTGGAACGGCAGCGAGCGCACGACGTCGCCGAATTCGACGGCGAAGGCGCGGAACTCGCGCGGGTCGACCTCCTGCAGCTCCGCGAAGCCCATCCCGCCGAAGCGCGAGAAGAGCTGCGTCATCGCGCGCTCCAGCTGGATCGTGTCCGCCGTCGGCAGCAGCACGCCGATGTCCCGGATGCCGTCGACGAGTCCCTTGCCGTCCCGGGATGCCGCCGCGATCAGCACACGCCGCAGACCGCGGCGGAGCGTCGGGGGCACCTCGCCCATCATCCCGAAGTCGATGAACGTGAACGTCCACGCCGGGGAGGTGGCATCCGGAGCCGCCGGGAGCGGCGTGACGAACACGTTCCCCGGGTGCGGGTCGGCGTGGAAGAACCCGTCCTCGAACAGCTGGTCGAACATGACCGCGGCGAACCGGGCCGCGACCTCGGACGGGTCGATGCCGGCCGCCCGCAGCGCGTCGACATCGCTG
Organism: Actinomycetota bacterium; assembly: GCA_016870695.1. Taxonomy (GTDB): domain Bacteria; phylum Actinomycetota; class Actinomycetes; order Actinomycetales; family Microbacteriaceae; genus Microbacterium. The sequence continues at coordinate 7,300 of VGAV01000039.1, forward strand.
ATCTTGATGGCCGTGACGTCCTGCAGGGTGAGCACGCGCCGGGTCGTCCGCTCCCACACCACCTCGGGCACGGCGACGAGCCCGTCGACGGCGAAGTCCACGGCGAACCGCTCCGAGTTCGCGGCCTCCTGGAGGTAGTCGATCTCCTCCAGGCTCGTGACCGCGAACTCCTCCACGAGCGAGGGCATGTCGACGCGGTCGGACACGAGCGTCACCTTGCTGAGCCAGCGCCCGACCTTGCGCAGCGCGCGCAGGTCGACGTCGACGATGCGGTCGATCCCGGGCCGCTGGATCTTGAGCACGACGTCGCGCATGCCGGTGTCCGCCGCGAGGGCGTCCGTGAGCGTGGCGCGATGGGCTTGACCCAGGGATGCCGCCGCGAGCGGGCGCTCGTCGACCGAGGCGAAGGCCGCGGTCATCGGCATCCCGAGCTCCTCCTCCGCCCGCGCGCGGATGGCCGCGAAGGGAACAGCGGGGACCTCGTCCTGCAGGCCCTCGAGCTCTTTGGTGATGATGGGCGGCAGCACGTCCAGGCGCGAGGACATGTACTGGCCGACCTTGATCATGAGGCCGCCGAGGTCCAGCGCCAGGACGTGGAAGCGCCGAGCGAGCTTCTGCAGCCGGCGGGTGCGCCCGCGGGCTGACAGGGCACCGAGGCCGAAGCGCGGGAGGAACAGCTCCCACCACCAGGCCTGCACCAGATAACGGGCGGCGAAGCGCGTGATGCGCCGGTAGCGGGCGCGCATGAGGGCGTCGTCGGACATCGTGTCTCCTTGATGCCGACGTGCCGCGCGCCCGCTGTCGGAGGGCGGCAACCTCAGCTCTGAGCGAGGATGGAGTAGAGCTTACGGCGCGCCTCTTCGAGGACCTCGACGGCTTGCGCGACCTGCTCCTTGTCCCCCGTGCGTGCGACCTGCGCCGCGGCCTGGGCCAGCTCGACGCCCGCCTTGGGCAGCGCCGTCATGCGGCCGCTGTCGCGCGAGCCCGCGGTCTCCCACGGGGCGGCGGAGCGTTCGGTGGTCTCGTCGCCCGCGGCGGCGCGCCCCTCCTCGGTGAGCGAGTAGGTCTTGCGGCCGCCGGACTCCTCGGCCCGCACGAGGCCCTCGTCGGTGAGCAGCTGCAGCGTGGGGTACACCGAGCCCGGGCTGGGCTTCCAGGTGCCGCCGCTGCGCTCCTCGATCTCGCGGATGATCTGGTAGCCGTGCATCGGCTGCTCCAGCAGGAGAGAGAGGACGGCCGAACGCACGTCGCCCTTGTTCATGCGGGGCGTGCCGCCGGTCTTCTGCTCGAACTGCGTGCGCAGCTGCTCCATGGCGTCGAGGATGTTCGACATCGGCCAACCGGCGCCGTTGTGCCCGCCGCGTCCGCCGAACGCGTCTCCCAGGAATGAACCACTCATGACGACCTCCTTCGCGCGGACCCGACCTGGGTCAGCGATATACAACGATATATCGCTGAGGGTGGGTGCGGGCTGGGAATTCGAGGAAGGATGCCGACAAGTCGGCGCCCGGGCACCGACGCTGTGCCGTGACGTGGCGCACATATACGCGACGCGCGGGCTGACGCGTACATTCGCGACACGTCAGCGCCCGGGGGCTGACGCTGCGCCGTGACGAGGCGTAGATGTACGCGACGCGCCGGCTGACGCGTACATTCGCGACAAGTCAGCGCCCGCGGGCTGACGCTGCGCCGTGACTTGGCGTAGATGTACGCGACGCGCGGGCTGACGCGTACATTCGCGACACCTCAGCGCGTGGGGCGGGCGTGCGCGCGCGGGAGCGGGTCAGTACCAGTTGACGGCCTGCGAGTGCGACCAGGCGCTGCAGGGCGTGCCGTAGGCGCGGTCGATGTAGTCGAGCCCCCACGCGATCTGCGTCGCCGCGTTCGTCTGCCAGTCGGAGCCGGCGGACGCCATCTTGCTGCCGGGGAGGGACTGCGGGATGCCGGTGGCCCCACTCGGGTTGTAGGCCTGGTAGTTCCAGCCCGACTCCTTCTGCCACAGCGACGACAGGCAGGAGAACTGATCGCTCCCCCAGCCGTAACGCTCCGCCGCCATCTGGGCGGCGACAGTGCGGGCGCCGTCGGGCGTGTTGACGCGGGCGAGGGCCGCGGCGGCCTCGGCCTCACGCTGCGCCTCGGCTGCGGCGGCGGCCTCGGCCTGACGCTGCGCCTCCGCGGCGGCCGCGGCGGCGGCCTCTTCGGCGGCCTTCTGCGCGAGCGCTGCGTCCAGGCTGCCGCGCAGTTCCTCGACGCGGTCGGCGACGCGCTCCGTCTCGACCTCGGCGTTCTGCGTGAGGGCCGGCAGCATGAGCACGGGCAGCAGCGTGGAGGTCGAGAGGCGGTCCGCTGCGTCCTGCAGGTCGGACGTGTCGACGGTGGTGTCGGCTCCGACCGACAGGGGCAGACCGGCGGCGGCGATGTCCGCCTGGACCGAGGCCGCGTCCGCGAGGGCGGTGTCGACGCCGGACTGCGCATCCGCGGCGCCGGAGGTGATCGCCCCCAGCGTCGGCGACGTGATGAGCGGCGCGGTGCCGAGCGTCGAGGTCCCCGCCGGGGCGACCGCGCCGACCGTCGGCGTCGGGGACGGCGAGGCGGACGGGGCGGCGAACGCCGAACCGGCGACATCGGACATCGAGACGGGCGCGGCGACCGCGACCCCCGTGGTGGCCATCATGCCGAGCGCCACTCCGGCGCAGGTGGCCGCGGTCGCGAGGGTGCGGCGGGCACGGTGGACGTGGTGGAGCTTCACATCAGAACGCAGCAAAAGGAGCACTTTCGTCGGGGCGCGCACCCGTCGGGTCGGGCGCGGAATCGTGCCGTCGGGTCGACACAAGTCCCCGAGTGTGGTCGGCTCTTCTGGACGTTATCTTTTCGTTACCTGGGAGGACGGTGGGAGCGCGCGCACGGAAAGACCCAGGTGGGAGGGGTCTGACGGACCTCTCAGGCCCCTTGCGACGGTGGGTCCGATCCGCCGCCGACGCGACCACGGTCCACCCCGGGGCTCCGCGGGCCGAGCAAGGCGACGTTCGCCCTGCCCGGCCTCCGAAACGCCGAGGTCAGGCGCGGTGCGCGCGGTAGTAGGCCAGAAGTGCCGCGGTCGAGGCGTCCTGAGACTGCGCCGCCTCCTCGTCGCCCTCGAGCGCGGGAGCGATCTGCAGCGCCAGCTGCTTGCCGAGCTCCACGCCCCACTGATCGAAGCTGTTGATGCCCCAGATGGTCCCCTGCGTGAAGGTGATGTGCTCGTACAAAGCGATGAGCTGACCGAGCACGGACGGCGTCAACGACGGCGCGAAGATCGAGGTCGTGGGGCGGTTCCCGGGGAAGGTGCGCGCGGCGACGAGCGCCCCGGTGGTGCCCTCGGCCTCGACCTCCTCCGCGGTCTTGCCGAACGCGAGCGCCTTCGTCTGCGCGAGGAAGTTGGCGAGGAACAGGCCGTGCACGTCGCGTCCACCGTCGGCGAGCGGATAGGCCGGGTTCACCATTGCGATGAAGTCCGCCGGGATCAGTCGGGTGCCCTGGTGGATGAGCTGGTAGAACGCGTGCTGGCCGTTCGTGCCGGGCTCGCCCCAGAACACCTCGCCGGTGTCGGTCGTCACCGGGGAGCCGTCCCAGCGCACCGACTTTCCGTTCGACTCCATCGTGAGCTGCTGCAGGTAGGCCGGGAACCGGTGGAGCTGCTGCGCGTAGGGCAGCACCGCATGCGACTGCGCGCCGAGGAAGTTCGTGTACCAGACGTTCAGCAGACCCATGAGGACGGGCACGTTCCGGTCGACCGGCATGGACGCGACATGTTCGTCGACCGTGTGGAACCCGGCGAGGAGCTCGCGGAAGACGCCGGGACCGAGCGTGATGGCCAGCGACAGGCCGATCGCCGAGTCGACCGAGTAGCGGCCGCCGACCCAGTCCCAGAAGCCGAAGGCGTTCGCCGGGTCGATGCCGAAGTCGGCGACCTTGTCCAGTGCCGTCGATACGGCGACGAAGTGGTGGGCCACCGCGTCCGTGCGGGCGTCGTCGGAGTCCTCCAGCGCGCCGGCCGTGGCCAGCCGCTCCCACAGCCAGTCGCGGGCCAGGCGCGCGTTGGTCAGCGTCTCGAGCGTGGTGAAGGTCTTCGAGGCGACGATGAACAGCGTCGTCTCGGGATCCAGGTCGGCGGTCTTCTGCGCGAGATCGGTCGGGTCGATGTTCGAGACGAAGCGCGCGTGGATGCCGGCGTCGGCGTACGGCAGCAGGGCCTCGTACACCATGACCGGACCGAGGTCGCTGCCCCCGATGCCGATGTTGACGACGTGGGTGACCTTCTTTCCGGTCACGCCGCGCCACTCCCCCGAACGGACGCGGTCCGCGAAGGCGGACAGGCGGTCGAGCACCTCGTGCACGTCGGCGTCGACGTCCTGCCCGTCCACCTCGAGAGTCGGAGCGGCACCGGCC
>VGAV01000040.1 GCA_016870695.1 Actinomycetota bacterium
CCGTGAAAAAAACCGTGCAACGAACTCTGACACCCTAACCAGGGCCGACGACGGTCCCAAGAAAGATGAGAGAACTCTCCTTCTTCTCGCCGTGTGGAGAGCAGGTCAGCCCTTGACATCCTTCGCCGCGGCCTTGGCGGCGCGCTTGTGCTCCCGCACCTTCGTCAGCGTCTCCGGGCTGGTGATGTCGGCGACGGAGCGGAAGGACCCCTCTTCGCCGTACGGGCCCGCCGCCTCGCGCCAGCCGTCGCCGTCGAAGCCGCACTGCTTGCCCAGCAGCGCAAGGAAGATCCTCGCCTTCTGGTCGCCGAATCCCGGCAGCCCTTTGAGTCGCTTAAGGACCGTGGCGCCGTCGGGGTCGTCACGGGTCCAGAGGGCCGCGGCATCCCCGCCCCAGTCCTCCTCGATCGCCGCGCAAAGGGACTGCACCCGACCGGCCATCGACCCCGGGAAGCGGTGCACCGCCGGGCTCTGCGAGAACGCGGCGGTGAACTCGTCGGGGTCGTAGTGGGCGATGGTCGCGGCGTCGACGGCGCCGATGCGCTCGCGGATCTTCAGCGGACCGGTGAACGCGGTCTCCATGGCGATCTGCTGGTCGAGGAGCATCCCGATCAGCAGGGCGAGCGGGTCGCGGGAGAGGAGCTCGTCGGCGGCGGGGTCGTCGGTGATGCGCAGGCTCATGCCTCCATTCTCGCGGGGAGCGGAGGAGATGTGGCGGAGGGAGGACGTGGATGCCACGGGGCGTCCTCCGATTCCGACATCTCCTCCCGTGGCCACCGGGCGGAGCCGTCGGGGAGCGGAGGAGATGTGGCGGAGGGAGGACGTGGATGCCACGGGGCGTCCTCCGATTCCGACATCTCCTCCCGCGGCCACCGGGCGGAGCCGTCGGGGAGCGGAGGAGATGTGGCGGAGGGAGGACGTGGATGCCACGGGACGTCCTCCCGTTCCGACATCCCCTCCCGCGGCCACCGGGCAGCGAGGCGCGTCAGCCCGCGTCGGCGATGTCGCGCACGATCTCGGGCGCGGAGACCTCGATGCCGAACAGCGCGGAGAGCGCGTCGACGTAGTCGTCGGCGCGTCCGGCCTCGGCGAGCTCGTGCGCGCGCGTGGTCGGGGTGTGCAGGAGGACGCCAACGAGGTGGCGCAGGGCCTGCTCGGTCTGGCCGCCCTCGTCGCCACGGGCGCGGACGCGGGCGATCTCGGTGTCGAGGACGCCGAAGACGTGGGCGCGCAGTGCGACCACGGCGGGGGTGATGTTCTTGCGCTCGCCGACAGAGGCGAAGCGGCGTGCGGCGTCGCGGACGAGGTCGCGCGCGGCGTCGGTGGCCTGCAGCTCCTCGAGCGGGGCGTGCAGGCGGATGGTCTCGAGGTCGAGCAGGTCGACGCCCGGCACCGTGGCCACGTCCGGGTCGACGTTGCGCGGCAGGCCGAGGTCGATGACGAGCCGGCTCGAGGTGTGGTCGACGGGGCAGGACCCCGCCGCGGTCTCGACGGCCGTCTCGTACGCGCCGCGACCGGCGGCGTAGGTGGCGGCGCTGAGCACGTGGTGCTCGGCGGTCGTGCAGGTGATGACGAGGTCGGCCTGGACGACGGCCGCGGGGAAGGTCTCGGCCGAGACGGCCCGCAGACCGTGCTTCGCGGCGAACTTCGCGGCGCGTCCGGACGGGGAGTGCACGGAGATGTTCTCCGCTCCTTGGTCGCGCAGGGCGGCCACGGTCGCCGCGGCGTACGCGCCGGTGCCCACGAGCAGCACGCGCTGGGTCGACCAGTCCGCGATGCGGCTCGACGCGAGCTCGAGTCCGAGACGGACGAGCGAGCGCCCGGCGCGGCCGATTGCGGTGGAGTTCTTGACGCCGCGCTGCGCCTCCGACGCACGCTGGAACAGACGCTCCAGCTCCGCCGAGGTGGTGCCGAGCTGGCGGGACTGGGTCAGCGCGCGACGCACCTGACCGGCGATCTCGCCCTCGCCGACGACGACGGACTCGAGACCGGATGCCACCGAGAACAGGTGCTCCGCGACCTCGCCGCCGCCGAGGACGGTGTACGCCCCCTCCAGCTCGCTGGCGGGCACGCCGGTGGCGGCCTCGATCGCACTGAGCGTGGCCTCCACGCCGACGGCGACGGCCGCGGTGACCGGCTCGTCCATGTCGACGTAAGCCTCGAAGCGGTTGCAGGTCGCGACGACGACGGCACCCTGGACGCACTCGTCGTGCTCGGCGATGAGCGGGGCGATGGGTGCCGCGGGTACGCTGAGCCGCTCGAGGAGCTCGAAGGACGCGGTCTTGTGACTCGCGCTGACGCACAGCAGCACGTTCATATTCTACGCGCGGTGCCCGCGAGGTATTCCGGGAGCCTCGACATCGAGGCATCCATCCCCCTCCCGCCCCGCATCGGGCGGTCGGTGAATGGGAGGATGGATGCCATGGCCTCTCCCGACGCTCCCCTTCTTCGTGCCCTCCGCGGCGACCGTCCTGAGCGTCAGCCGGTGTGGTTCATGCGGCAGGCCGGCCGCTCGCTCCCCGAGTACCGCGAGCTGCGCGTGGGCACCCGCATGCTCGACGCCTGCCTCACCCCCGACCTCGCCGCCGAGATCACGCTGCAGCCCATCCGCCGGCACGACGTCGACGCGGCCATCTTCTTCAGCGACATCGTCGTGCCCCTGCGCCTGGCCGGGGTGGGGGTGGAGATCGAGCCGGGACGCGGCCCCGTCTTCGCCGACCCCGTGCGCACCGCCGCCGACGTCGAGCGCGTGACGTCCATCGACCCCGCCGACGTGGCCGCGGCCGCCGAGCCGGTGCGCGAGGCCGTGCGGCTCGTGACGGCCGAGCTGGGCGAGCGCGTCCCGCTCATCGGCTTCGCCGGCGCCCCCTTCACCCTGGCGGCGTACCTCGTCGAGGGCGGGCCGTCGAAGGAGCACCTGCGGGCGCGCGGCATGATGCATGCCGACCCCGCCTCGTGGCACCGGCTGGCCGGGTGGTTGGCGAAGGTGTCGCGCGCGTTCCTCGACGCGCAGGTCGACGGCGGGGCGCAGGCCGTGCAGCTGTTCGACTCGTGGGCCGGGTCGCTGTCGCCGGCGACCTTCCGCGAGTTCATCGCGCCGCACTCCGTCGAGGCGCTCGACGGCATCGCCGTTCCGCGGATCCACTTCGGCGTCGGCACGGGCGCGTTCCTCGACGACATGCGTCTGGGAGGACTCGCCGACGCGGTCGGCGTGGACTGGCGGATGCCGCTGGACGAGGCCGCGGCGATCGTCGGCCCCGACGTCACTTTGCAGGGCAACATCGACCCCGCCCTGCTCGGCGCCCCCTGGCCCGTCCTCGCCGCTCACATCGACGACGTGCTGGCCCGCGGGCGCGCCGCCCGGGCGCACATCCTGAACCTGGGTCACGGCGTCCCGCCGGACACCGACCCCGACGTCCTGACCCGCATCGTCGCCCGCGCCCACGGGGAGGACGCGTGAGCGATCCCCTCGAGCGGCTCGCGCGGCAGGCGCACGAGACGCACGTCGTCGTGGTCGGCGGCGGGATCGCGGGACTGGTCGCGGCCCTCGAATGCGCGAAGGTCGGCCTGCGGGTGAGCGTGCTGGAGGCCTCGCCGGTGTTCGGCGGGGTCCTCCGCTCGGCGGAGGTCGGCGGCATGACGCTCGACGTCGGCGCCGAGAGCTTCGCGACGCGCGGCGGCGTGGTGCGGGGGCTGCTCGCCGAGCTCGGTCTCGACGACGACATCGTCGCGCCGAACCCCGCCGGCGCGTGGGTCGCCGGGCTGCCCGGCGGCGCGGCCGCGCCCCTGCCGAAGGGCGGGGTGCTCGGCATCCCGGCCAACCCGTTCGCCCCCGACGTCCGCCGGGTCATCGGGTGGGCCGGCGTGTGGCGGGCCTACGTCGACCGGGTGCGTCCTCCGCTGACGATCGGGCACGAGCACAGCCTCGGTCGCCTGGTGCGCTCGCGCATGGGGGCGCGGGTGCTCGACCGTCTCGTCGCCCCCGTGACGAGCGGGGTGTACTCCGCGCGGCCCGACGACATCGACGTCGATCTGGCCGCGCCGGGTCTGAACGCCGCCCTCACGCGTACGGGATCGCTGCAGGGCGCGGTGGTGGAGCTGCACGCGCGCCGTTCCGCCCCCCGCGCCGCCGACGCCCCCGCGTCCGACGTGCCGGTGTCGAAGAGCGGCGGCCCCGCGTCCGACGTGCCGGTGTCGAAGAGCGCCGGCCCCGCGCCGGGCGGGGCGGTCGAGGGCCTCGCCGGCGGCATGTCGCGCCTGACCGACGGGCTCGTCGCCCGGCTGACCGAGCTCGGCGTCGACCTACGGACCGACGTCCGCGCCGATCGCCTCGACCGGCTCGAGGACGGCTGGCGCGTCGCGACGTCCGAGGGCGAGGACGTCCACGCCGATGCCGTCGTCGTCACCTTGCCCGAGGGGCCGGCCCGCGCGCTCCTCGCGCCCATGGTCCCCGCCCTGTCGGGCGACGAGCCCGTGGCCCCGGTGGTGGAGGTGGTGACGCTGGTGGTGAAATCCCGCGACCTCGACGCCGCTCCTCGCGGCACGGGCGTGCTGACGGTCCCCGGCAGCCACGCGGCGAAGGCCCTGACGCACTCGACCGCGAAGTGGGACTGGGTCCGGGATGCCGCCGCCCCCGGCATCCATGTCGTCCGCGTCTCGTTCGGCGCCCAGGGCGAGGAGCCGGCCACCGCCGCCCTCGACGACGACGCGGCCGCACGGCTGGCGCTGTCCGAGGCGGAGAAGATGCTCGGCGTCCCGCTGCCGCCGGCCGTGCTCTCGGCGTCGCACCGTGTGCGGTACGTCCAGTCGCAGCCCGCGGCCACGATCGGACGCGCCGCGGAGGTCGCGGCGGCGCGCGGCGCGGTGCGCGCGGTCCCGGGCCTCGGGGTGACGGGGGCGTGGATCGCCGGGACCGGGCTCGCGCAGGTCGTCCCCGACGCGCGCGCGGAGGCCGACCGCATCCGCAGCGCCGTGCTCTGGCGCGGGCGGCCGCTCGCGGAGTGAGCGTCCGGGAGCTCACGGCTCCGGCGCGGCACGCCGTGGACGCGGGGAGCCCCTCCGTCAGAGTCCGGGCGATGTCAAGGGCGGATGCCGCGCCGGGAATACATCGCTACTGTGAGTCTCGACCAGCACTCGATCGAGCGTGAGGAGACCCCATGAGGGGCAAAGCAGCACTCGTCGTCGGACTCGTGGCGGGCTACGTGCTCGGAGCACGTGCAGGCCGCGAGCGGTACGAGCAGATCAAGGGCCAGGCCGAGAAGGTCTGGGACCAGCCCGCCGTCCAGGGCCAGGTCGAGAAGGTGAAGGCGTTCGGCGCCTCCGCGCTCAAGGCCGTTCCGGGCGTCGTCTGGAAGGGCGCCAAGTCGGTGACCGGCGCGGCCACCCAGCCGGGCACCGTGTCCGAGCGCGCGCAGCGCGCCGCCCGCGTCGCCAAGGACTCGGCCGCAGAGGTGGCCGACACCGTCGAGGACTCCGTCGAAGAGGCGGAGAAGGCCGAGAAGTCGGCGACCGCGCGTGCGAAGGCGGCCCAGGGCGGCTCCGACTCGTCCGGGAGCTGAGGCATGACCAGTCCTCGCGGATTCCGCGACCGCTCCGACGACAGCCTGTTCACCCTGCTCGGGGACATCCCCGAGCTGGTGCGCAACCTCGTCGTCGCCGAGATCAACGGCGCGAAGGCGTGGGCGCAGCGCACCGCCAAGGACGCCGGGATCGGCGCCGGCTGGTTCGTGGGGGCGCTCATCGTCGTCTTCTGGGCCGTCCCGGTGTTCTTCGCCTTCGTCATCGCGGGGCTGTCGTCGTGGTGGCCGGTCTGGCTGTCGGCGCTCGTCGTCTTCGGTGTCATGATCCTTATCACCGCGGTCCTGGCGCTCCTCGGCATCCTGCGCTTCAAGCGCCTGTCGTCCCGCGAGAACCCCGGCAAGGCGATCTCCGAAGACGTCCGCATCATCAAGGAGGCCCGCGATGAGTATTGACCGTCCCGTCCCGGTGCCGAAGACCGCGGTGCCGCTCGGCATCAGCGACCCGGTCGAGCATGCCCGCGCGGAGCTCAAGGCCGCGTTGGCGGCCATCGAGGTCAAGGCCAATGTGCCGCGCCGCGCAAGCGACGCGCTGGACCGCGGCGTCGAGCGGGCGCGGCACTTCGCGCGGTCCAACCCGTCCGGGGCCGCGGCCGCCGTGGCCGGCATCGCCGCGACCGTCGGCCTCGCCGTCTGGGGCATCGTCCGCGCGTACACGCGCTGATCGCGTCCGACGCCCGGTCCCCGTGCGGGGCCGGGCGTCGTCGCGTCCGCAGGTGCCGACGCCCCGGACGGACGCCCGCGCACCGCGTTTCGCGGCGGGAACGGCGTTCAGCGGCATCCGGATCCCGAGGGGTGGTTCGCCGATGAGTCAACCGGTTTGGACCGGCGCGCGCGCCGGACGAGACTAGGGGCATGTCCCACGACTCCTCTTCCGTCTACACGCTGTGGGCGGTGTTCCGCCGCGACCCCGAGAACCCCGTCACCGCCACCGACGCCACCGAGCTCGCCGACATCACGGCGCTCGTCGAGGCCGACGGCGTGACCGTCCGCGGGTTCTACGACGTCAGCGGGCTGCGCGCCGACGCTGACCTCATGGTGTGGATGCACGGCGAGGACCCCCAGGCGCTGCAGCGCGACCTCCGCCGCCTGCGCCGCACCGACCTCCTCAAGAACCTCCTCCCCACGTGGAACGCCATGGGCGTCCACCGCGACGCCGAGTTCAACCGCTCGCACGTCCCGGGCTTCCTCCGCGGCATCGAGGCGCAGCAGTGGCTGTGCCTGTACCCCTTCGTGCGCAGCTACGAGTGGTACCTCCTGCCCGAGGCCGAGCGCCGCGAGATGCTCATCGAGCACGGCAAGAAGGGCTCCGTCTACAAGGGCGTCATCGCCAACACCGTCGCGTCGTTCGCCCTCGGCGACTACGAGTGGCTCCTCCCGATGGAGGCCGACGTGCTCACCGACCTCGTCGACATGATGCGCGACCTGCGGTACACCGAGGCCCGTCGCCACGTGCGCGAGGAGGTGCCCTTCTACACGGGCCGCCTGGTCACGCTCGACGAGATCCCCGAGATCCTCCAGTGACCGCGCCCCTGCGTCTCGGCACCCGGCGCAGCGCGCTGGCGATGGCGCAGTCGCAGATGGTGGCGGACGCCGTGGCCGAGGCGTCCGGCCGCCAGGTCGACCTCGTGCCGATCGTGTCGGAGGGCGACGTCAACCGCGCGTCCCTGTCGCAGCTCGGCGGCCGGGGCGTCTTCGCCAACGGCCTGCGCGAGGCGCTCGCCGCGGACCGCTGCGATTTCCTGGTGCACTCCTTGAAGGACCTCCCGACCGCGCAGCCCGACGGCCTCGTCATCGCGGCGACTCCGTCCCGCGAAGACGCGCGCGACGTGGTGGTCACCCGCGACGGCACCCCGCTGTCGTCGCTCCCGGCCGGCTCCACGGTCGGCACCGGGTCGCCTCGCCGCATCGCGCAAGTGCTGCGGCACAACCCCCGGCTCGAGGTGCGCGACATCCGCGGCAACGTCGACTCCCGACTCGCCCGCGTGCGGGACGGGGAACTGGATGCCGTCATCCTGGCCGCCGCCGGGATCTCGCGCCTGGGCGGGGACCTCGGCGGGCTCGAGGCGGAGCACCTCGGCCTCGGCGAGTGGCCGACCGCGCCCGGACAGGGCTCCCTCGCGGTCGAGACGCGCGCGGACATCGCCCCCGACATCCTCCACGCCCTGTCGCAGCTCGACGACGACCGCACGCGCATCGCCATCACGGCGGAGCGGACGGTCCTGTCGGAGCTGGACGCCGGATGCCACGCGCCCGTCGGAACGCATGCGGCCCTCGTCGACGGCGACCTGCGCCTGCGGGCCGTCGTGTACGCCCTGGACGGTTCGCGCCGGATCGGCATCGATCGGACCGTGCCGCTGGACCCGGGGTATGCTCGGGGACCGGGCAGTGGCAACGATGCAGATGCTGCCGACGACGGGGGACCCATCGCGCGTGCGACGCGTGCGGGCCAAGAAGCCGCACGTCGGTTGCTCGAACGTGGGGCGGCCGACCTGGTACCACGAGAGTCGACCACATGAACGAAGGCCATCGGCAGACGCCGACCACCTCCACGGGGAGCGTGCCCAAGCCGCTCGCCGGCCGGCGCGTCCTCGTGCCGCGCGGCGGCCCCTGGGGCGACGGGGTCGCGGCCAGCCTGCGCCAGCGCGGCGCCGTCCCGGTGATCGCGCCGCTCATCAACTTCGCCCCCACGAACGACCAGGCCACGCTCGACCAGGCCCTCGCGGACCTCGCCGACGGCGCCTTCGACTGGCTGACGCTCACGAGCGCGACCACCGTCGACGTCCTCTACGCCTACCGCGCGGTCATCCCGGCGACGACGAAGGTCGCCGCCGTGGGCGAGACGACCGCCGCTGCGATGCAGGCGGTCGGCTACCGCGTGGACCTCGTCCCCGAGCGCGACAACTCGGCGCAGGGCATGGCCGAGCAGATGATCGCGCTCGAGACCGAGCCGAAGAACGTGCTCACCCTGCGCAGCGAGATCGCCAAGCCCGTGCTGACACGGCTGCTCATCGAGGCGGGGCACCACGTGCGCAGCGTCGTCGCCTATCGCACCGTCGGCGTGCCCGTGACGGAGAAGATCGCCGGCGACGTCGGGTCGGGGCGGATCAACGCGATCCTCGTGACGAGCGGCTCGGTGGCGGAACAGGTCGTGGCGCAGTTCGCCGAGATCCCCTCCACCACCGTCGTGGCGGCGATCGGCCCGCGGACGGCCAAGGACGCCAAACGGGCCGGGCTGACTGTCGACGTGGTCGCCGAGCGGCAGACGGTCGAGTCGCTGATCGAGGCCGTGGCCCGCTTCCCCCTCCCCACCGACGAGAACGACAGATGAGCTTCCCCCAGCACCGTCCGCGCCGTCTCCGGCGCACCCCCGCCATCCGCCGCGTCGCCCGCGAGACCCACCTCGTGCCGTCGCAGCTGGTGCTCCCGCTGTTCGTCCGCGAGGGCATCTCGGAGCCGAGCCCCATCGGCTCCATGCCCGGCGTGGTGCAGCACTCCGTGGACTCCCTGCGCCGCGTCGTCGCCGAGGCCGCCGAGGCCCGCATCGGCGGGGTCATGCTGTTCGGCGTGCCCGAGCACCGGGACGCCGTCGGCTCCGGGGCCGACGACCCGAACGGCATCCTGAACCTCGCCACCGCGGCCGTCATCGCCGAGGTGGGCGACGCCGTCGTGGTGCAGACCGATCTCTGCCTCGACGAGTTCACCGACCACGGGCACTGCGGCGTGCTGCAGTCCGACGGGGCGGTCGACAACGACGCGACCCTCGAGCGCTACACCGCGATGGGCCTGGCGCAGGCGCGGGCCGGTTCGGCGATGCTGGGCCTGTCCGGGATGATGGACGGCCAGGTCGCCGCCGTCCGGGACGCCCTGGATGCCGAGGGCTTCACCGACACCCTGCTCCTGGCCTACTCGGCGAAGTACGCCGGAGCGTTCTACGGTCCGTTCCGCGAGGCCGTCGACTCCCAGCTGAAGGGCGACCGCCGGTCGTACCAGCTCGACCCCGGCAACGGGCGCGAGGGGGTGCGCGAGGCGCTGCTCGACGTCGAGGAGGGCGCCGACGTCGTCATGGTCAAGCCGGCGCTGCCCTACCTCGACGTCCTCGCCGAGGTGAAGGCGTCCGTCGACGTCCCGGTCTGGGCCTACCAGGTCTCGGGAGAGTACGCGATGGTGGAGGCCGCGGCCGCCCACGGGTGGATCGACCGCCGCGGCGCGATCCTCGAGAGCCTGCTCGGCATCCGCCGCGCCGGCGCCGACGCGATCCTCACCTACTGGGCCCTCGAGGCCGCCCGCTGGCTCCGCGAAGAGCTCTGACCCGTTCGAGCGAGGGGGCGTGCCGCGTCCGACCCCGCGCGTCGTCCTGCCCGGAAGAATGGATGCCATGACCGACCTCAACGACCAGTGGTTCGCCCGTGCCAAGGACGTCATCCCCGGCGGTGTGAACTCGCCCGTGCGGGCGTACGGCTCGGTGGGCGGCACTCCGCGCTTCGTGCAGTCGGCGGCGGGTCCGCGCATCACCGACGCCGCCGGACGCGAGTACGTCGACCTCGTCGCGTCGTGGGGACCGGCCCTGCTCGGACACGCGCACCCCGAGGTGGTCGGGGCCGTGCAGTCGGCGGCATCCCGTGGTCTGTCCTTCGGGGCGCCGACCGGCGCCGAGGTCGAGCTCGCCGATCTGATCGCGCATCGCGTGCAGGTCGGCGATCTGAAGCCCGTCGAGAAGGTCCGTCTGGTCTCCACCGGCACCGAGGCGACGATGACGGCCATCCGCCTGGCCCGCGGCGCGACCGGTCGCGACCTGCTCATCAAGTTCGCCGGGCACTACCACGGCCACTCGGACGGGCTGCTCGCGGCCGCGGGCTCGGGTGTCGCGACGTTGGCGCTGCCCGGATCGGCGGGCGTCCCCGCACCGATCGCCGCGCAGACCCTCGTCCTGCCGTACAACGACCTGGACGCGGTGCGCGAGGCGTTCGCCGTCCACGGTGAGAACATCGCCGCGGTCATCGTCGAGGCGGCCGCCGCGAACATGGGCGTCGTGCCGCCGCTGCCCGGGTTCAACGCCGCCCTGGCGGACATCGCGCACAGCCACGGCGCGCTGCTCATCATGGACGAGGTGCTCACCGGCTTCCGCGTCCACCCCGCCGGCTTCTGGGGTCTGCAGGCCAGCCACGGCGAGACGTACCTGCCCGACATCCTGACGTTCGGCAAGGTCGTCGGCGGAGGGATGCCGCTGGCCGCCCTGGGCGGCCGTGCCGACGTGATGGACCAGCTCGCTCCGCTGGGCCCGGTGTACCAGGCGGGCACCCTGTCCGGGAACCCGCTCTCGGTCGCGGCGGGTCTCGCCACGCTCCGGCTGGCGACGCCGGAGGTGTACGCGGCCGTCGACGCCGCGGCCGCGCAGGTGTCGCACGCGCTCGGCGCGGCGTTGAGCGCGGAGGGCGTCGTGCACGCCGTCCCGCACGCCGGGTCGCTGTTCGGCGTCGCCTTCCTGCCCGAGGTGCCGCGCGACTACGCGATGGCGCTCACCCAGGAGTCGTGGCGCTACGCATCGTTCTTCCACGCGATGCTGGACGCCGGCGTCTCGCTTCCGCCGAGCGTCTTCGAGGCGTGGTTCCTCACCGCGGCGCACGACGACGTCGCGCTCGCGCGCGTGCTCGAGGCTCTGCCCGGTGCGGCCCGGGCCGCCGCCGCGGCGGTCGCCCCCGCCTGAGCCCGGTCTCGCTCGCGCGTCTCGCCGAACTCCTGAGTCCCGCGTGCGGCCGCGCGCGAGCGGGCGTGTGTCGCCGGACTCCTGCGCCGCGTGTGCGCGCGGGCGGGCGTGTGTCGCCGGACTCCTGCGCCGCGTGTGCGCGCGGGCGGCGGCGGTCGCCCAACTCCTGAGTTCTGCGAGCGGTGAGCGGCAGGCCGCCCCGTGTGCCCGGCCGTTCTGCCGTTGCTCCGTCCCGCTCGGGAGGCGCGGCGGACAGAGTTCAGGAGTTCGGAGGGTCGCGGCGGTGCGGGGCTCAGGAGAGGGGCGGGCGCGACGGGGAGCGGAGGGGGCGAATCCCGA
>VGAV01000041.1 GCA_016870695.1 Actinomycetota bacterium
GACCGCATCGCGGCTCTCTTCGAGGACGCGGCGGGCGGTGGCATCCGGTACGAGCTCGGAGCCGCCCAGGCGCACCTGGTCTCGGGATCGGACGTGCGCGGAGAGCACTTCAAGCCCGAGGACCTGCCGAGCGCCATCGCGTACAAGCACGCCGGCGACGCCCTGCACGTTCAGCTGAAGGCGGAGGAGGAGCTGGTCGAGCCGCTGCGCATCGACCTCGTCGGCACCGGCGACCGCGCGACGGCCCACCTCGTCATCGAGGCGAAGAACCACAGCCGCGGCACGATCGTGCTGTATCACTCCGGTTCGGCGCAGTACGCGCAGAACGTCGAGATCCTGGTGCGCGACGGCGCCGACCTCACGGTCGTGTCCGTGCAGCGCTGGGACGACGACGCCGTCCACGCCGCCGCCCACCAGGCGCGCGTCGACCGCGACGCGAAGCTCACGCACGTCGTCGTCAGCTTCGGCGGCGGGGTCGTCCGCGTGAACCCGTCGGTCGAGCTCTCGGGCGCGGGCAGCGAGGGGCGTCTGTACGGCCTGTCGTTCTCCGACTCCGGCCAGCACCTCGAGTCGCAGGTGTACCTGCACCACAAGGGTCCGCACACGGTCGGCGACGTCCTCTACAAGGGCGCGCTGCAGGGCGAGAGCGCCCGGAGCGTGTGGATCGGAGACGTCCTCATCGGGCCGGATGCCACGGGCACCGACTCCTACGAGGCGAACCGCAACCTCGTCCTCACGGACGGCGCGCGCGCGGACTCGATCCCGAACCTCGAGATCGAGACGGGCGACATCCAGGGCGCGGGTCACGCCAGCGCCACCGGACGCTTCGACGACGAGCAGCTGTTCTACCTGCAGGCCCGCGGCATCGC
Organism: Actinomycetota bacterium; assembly: GCA_016870695.1. Classification (GTDB taxonomy): domain Bacteria; phylum Actinomycetota; class Actinomycetes; order Actinomycetales; family Microbacteriaceae; genus Microbacterium. The sequence goes on from VGAV01000041.1 coordinate 870, forward strand.
CGAGGACGAGGCCCGTCGCCTGGTCGTGCTCGGCTTCCTGAGCGAGATCGTGCAGCGCATCGGCATCCCGGACCTGGAGTCCGAGCTGGTCGAGGCCATCGAGCGCGAGCTCGCCGAGGGAGCCGAGGCGTGAGCGCGTCCCGCGTCTGCGGTCTGAGCGAGCTGGTCCAGGACGAGGCCCGCCGTGTCGAGGTGGACGGCGTCGCGATCGCCGTCGTCCTCGACGGCGACGGCGACGTCCACGCGATCGGCGACGTCTGCACGCACGGCGACATCTCGCTCTCGGACGGCTTCGTCGAGGGCGACACGCTGGAGTGCTGGGCTCACGGCTCCGCGTTCTCGCTGCGCACCGGCCGCCCGCTGAACCTCCCGGCCTTCGAGCCGGTGCCCGTGTACGAGGTCGTGATCGACGGAGACGACGTGCTCATCGATCCCGCCGTCACCAAGGCGACGGCCTGACGGTCGCCCCCCACGCTTTTCGAACAACCGAGTAAGGAACACCATGTCTGTCCTCGAGATCCGCGACCTCCACGTGACGGTCGAGACGGATAACGGCACGACCCCGATCCTCAACGGCGTCACCCTGACGCTGCGCACGGGCGAGACGCACGCCATCATGGGCCCGAACGGCTCCGGCAAGTCGACGCTGGCGTACACGATCGCCGGTCACCCCAAGTACACCGTGACGAGCGGCTCCATCACCCTCGACGGTGAGGACGTCCTCGAGATGAGCGTCGACGAGCGGGCGCGCGCGGGCCTCTTCCTCGCGATGCAGTACCCGGTCGAGATCCCCGGGGTCACCGTCACCAACTTCCTCCGCACCGCCAAGACGGCGATCGACGGCGAGGCCCCCGCGATCCGCGGCTGGACCAAGGACGTCAAGGAGTCGATGGCGAACCTCCGCATGGACCCCGTGTTCGCGCAGCGCAACGTCAACGAGGGCTTCTCCGGCGGCGAGAAGAAGCGCCACGAGATCCTCCAGCTCGAGCTGCTCAAGCCGAAGATCGCCGTGCTCGACGAGACCGACTCCGGCCTCGACGTCGACGCGCTGAAGATCGTCTCCGAGGGCGTCAACCGCGCCAAGGAGCAGACCGACCTGGGCGTGCTGCTCATCACGCACTACACGCGCATCCTCCGCTACATCCGTCCCGACTTCGTCCACGTCGTCGTCAAGGGCCGGATCGTCGAGGAGGGCGGCCCCGAGCTCGCCGACCGACTCGAGGAAGAGGGCTACGACCGCTTCCTCGAGGCCGGTACCCCGGTCGACGCGTAGGATCGTCCCATGACCGCGACACTCGCTCCCGAGAAGTACGACGAGGTCACCGAGGCCCTGAAGGACGTCATGGACCCCGAGCTGGGGATCAACGTCGTCGACCTCGGGCTCATCTACGATCTCGCGTGGGACGACGAGAACGACGCCCTCGTCATCCACATGACCCTGACCTCGGCCGGCTGCCCGCTGACCGATGTGCTCGAGGAGCAGACGGCGCAGGCCCTCGACAACGTCGTGGACCGCTTCCGCATCAACTGGGTGTGGATGCCGCCGTGGGGCCCCGAGCGGATCACCGACGACGGCCGCGACATGATGCGCGCCCTCGGCTTCGCGATCTGAGAAGTCTCACTGGAAAGCCCGCCCCTCGTCGGGGCGGGCTTTCGTGTTGCCCCGTCTGACGTCGGGGCCGGTGGCATCCATCGTCCCTCGTTAGGCTCGCAGGATGAGCGTCCCCCCTCTGCAGGCCCTGCCGCTGGAGCTGCTGCGCCAGCGGTCCAGCACCAAATGGAAGTCGTACGGGGACGATGTCATCCCGATGTTCGTGGCCGAGACGGACTTCCCGCTCGCGCCTGCCATCACGACGGCGCTGACGCGGGCGGTCGAGATCGGCGACACGGGGTACACGCCGCCGCGTCCGGGGATCGACCTCGACTTCGCCGCGTACGCGGAACGGCGCTGGGGATGGCGTCCGGATCCGGCGCGCATCCGCTGGACGGGCGACGTCATGATGGGCGTCGTGGAGGTGCTGCGGGCGGTCACGCGGCCCGGGGACCGGGTCGTGGTCACGCCGCCGGTGTACCCGCCGTTCTTCGACACCGTCGAGGAGGCCGGCGCGGTCGTGGAGCTCGTGCCGCTGCTCGACCACGGCGACGGCTGGGAGCTGGACCTGCCGGGCATCGAGGCGGCGCTGGCCGCGGGGGCGCGGTCGATCCTGCTGTGCAACCCGCACAACCCGACCGGGACCGTTCATACCCGTGACTCCCTCGCCGGTCTCGCACGTCTGGCCGAGCGGTACGGTGCCACCGTCGTCAGCGACGAGATCCACGCGCCGCTCACCCACGCGCCGTCCGTGTTCACGCCGTTCCTCGACGCCGCTCCCGAGGCCGCCGCGGTGGGCTACGCCGTGACCAGCGCGAGCAAAACGTACAACCTGGCGGGCCTGAAGTGCGCCGTGATCGTCACGGGGTCGGACGAGACCGCCGCGGTCGTAAGGTCGCTGCCGTGGGAGGTGGAGTGGCGCGCCGGGCTGTTCGGCGTGATCGCGAATCGTGCGGCGTTCAGCGCCGAGAGCGACGCCTGGCTGGACGGCCTTCTCGCGGCGCTCGACGAGAACCGGCGTCTGCTGGCCGACCTGCTCGCGGAGCACCTCCCGCTGGCGCGGTATCGGATCCCGGATGCCGGTTTCCTCGCCTGGGTCGACGTGTCCGCCTACGGCTGGGGCGAGAACCCCGCGCCGTACATCCGCCGCGAGGCGGGCGTCGCCCTGCACCACGGGCCGTTGTTCGGCGTGGAGGGCATCGGACACGTCCGCATCAACGTCGGGTGCGCGCCGGAGGTGCTGACCGAGGCGATCGAGCGCATCGGACGGCTGGCCCGGCGCTGACGGGACCGCGACACCGGACCGCGGCCTCGGGGCCGTGGCATCCGGAGTCCGTCGTCAGACCTCGGCGCGCCCCGTTCGCCAGTAGCCCATGAACGCGACGGCACGGCGGTCGACGCCGCGCTCGGTGACGAGGTGTCGCCGCAGCGCCTTGATGGCCGACGCCTCCCCGGCGAGCCAGGCGTACAGCGGCGCCTTCTTCAGCGCGGCGCCGCCCTTCGCGGTGCGGGGCACCTCCCACAGCATGCCGGCGTCGATGTCGACCTCCTCGACCTCGGCGCCGTGGCCCTCGGGGGTGAGGACGGCGGCGGCGGCCTGCGTCGCGGCGACGAGGTGCGCGTGCCGGTCGGCGCCGGTGCGGGGGGCGAGGTGGAACTGGAAGCCGGGATGCCGCGGCAGGTAGTCGAGGTCGCCGGGGGTGGGCACCTCGAGGACGACGGTCCCGGTCGCGTCGCGGGGAAGCTGCTCCAGGATGACGGCGATCGCGGGGGCCGCGGTCTCGTCGCCGGCGAGGAGGTAATCGCCGGTGTGGGCAGGCGGGACGAAGTCCACGCCGAAGCTCACCTCGGTCAGGGCGACGGTGGGGGCGAAGATGAGGACCTCGTCGCCGGGGCGGGCGTTCTCGATCCAGGCGGAGGCCGGTCCGAGGACCTCGTGCGCGACCATGTCGACGTCGACCTCGCGCACGTCGCGGCGGACGGCCCGGGTCGTGTAGGTGCGGAACGGCGGACGGCCGTCGTCGGGCAGCTCGCGCCAGGCGGTCCACCAGTCGTCGCCGGTGGGCATGGCGGCGATGCCGACGCCGTCGGTGGGGAAGACGATCTTGATGCGCTGGTCGAAGCCGGGGTCGCCGTACTCGTCGAGGTCGTCGCCGGTGAACGTGAAGCGGCGGAAGCTCGGGGTCAGGTCGGTGATGCGGGCGACGCGGACGCGGAAGAAGCGCGAGGTCTCACGGCTGGAGGGCATCGTGGGTCTCCCGGGGGGTCTCGGCGGCGTGCAGCCGCGGGGTGACGTGGTGGCGGCCGCGGGGCAGGATCAGCGGCGACCCCGACACGGGATCGGGGACGACGAGCGCGTCGAGGCCGAAGACCTCCGCGATCATCTCGGAGGTCATGACCTCGTTCGGGGTGCCCGCGGCGACGACGCGCCCCTCGCGAAGGGCGACGATGTGGTCGGCGTAGCGCGCGGCGAGGTTCATGTCGTGGAGCACCATGACGGTCGTGGTCCCGCGCTCGTGGTTGAGGTCGGTCAGCAGGTCGAGCACCTCGACCTGGTGGGCGACGTCGAGGAAGGTGGTGGGCTCGTCGAGGAGCAGGATGTCGGTCTCCTGCGCAAGCGCCATGGCGATCCACACGCGCTGCCGCTGGCCGCCGGACAGCTCGTCGATCGACCGGTCGGCGAGGTCGGTGATGCCGGTCGCGGCGAGGGACTCGGACACGACCTCGTAGTCGCGGGCGCTCCACCGGGCGAGTGCGCGCTGGTGCGGGTGGCGGCCGCGACCGACGAGATCAGCCACGGCGATGCCCTCGGGGGCGAGCGGGCTCTGGGGGAGCAGGCCCAGGATGCGGGCCACCTCCTTGGAGGGGCGCTCGTGCAGCGCCTTGCCGTCGAGGACGATGCGCCCGGCGCGGGGCGGGAGCAGACGCGCGAACGCGCGCAGAAGGGTGGACTTGCCGCAGCCGTTGGCGCCGATGATCGCGGTGATGCGGCCCGGGGGGAGGACGAGGTCGAGGCCGTCGACGATGGTCCGGTCGCCGTAGGCGAGGGTGAGTCCTTCGGCGGTGAGCGAGCGGTCGGCGGTCATCGCGCACCTCCGCGGGCGGTCGCGGGGGAGAGGCCGGGATGGATGCCGTGGGCGGCAGGCGAGATCACAGGGAGCCTCCGGAGCGGTTGGTCCTGATGAGCAGGTAGATGAGGTACGGAGCGCCGAGGACGCCGGTGACGACGCCCACGGGGTAGCGGTTGTCGAAGGCGAACTGGCCGATGAGGTCCGACACCAGCACGAGCGCCGCGCCGACGAGCCCCGCGGGGAGCAGCAGGGAGCCGCCGGGGCCGATGAGCCGCGCGGCGATCGGGCCGGCCATGAACGCGACGAACGCGATCGGGCCGCTGGCGGCGGTGGCGAAGGCGAGCAGCACGACGGCGCCGAGGATGAGGAGGACCCGCGTGCGCTCCACGCGCACGCCGAGTGCTGCGGCGGAGTCGTCGCCAAGACGCAGGACGGCCAGGCCGCGGGTGTTGCCGATCATCAACGGGACGATGACCGCGGCGGCCATCGCGAGCGGCAGGACCCGTTCCCAGGACGCGTTGTTCAGGCTCCCCGTGAGCCACTGCATCGCCGTCTGGAGGTTCCAGTTCGCCGCCCGAGCGAGCGCGTACGTCGTGACCGCGTCGAGCATGGCGGCCACGCCGATGCCGATGAGCACGAGGCGGGCGCCGGCGAAGCCGCCGCGGCGGGACAGCAGGTAGATCGCGGTGGCGGCGCCGAGGGCGCCGAGGAGCGCGGCGACGGAGACCGCGGCGTCCGACAGCGAGAAGAAGATGATGGCGACGACCGCGGCGGCGCTCGCGCCGGAGGAGATGCCGATGATGTCGGGCGAGGCCAGCGGGTTGCGCAGCATCGTCTGGAACGTGACGCCGGCCATGCCGAACGCGAGGCCGGAGAGCACGCCGAGCGTGGCGCGCGGGAGGCGGAGCTCGCCGATCGTGAAGGAGGCGCCGGGCACGGTCTGCCCGAACAGCACGCGGACGACCTCGTCCGGGGTGTAGAAGGTCTGACCGACCATGAGCGAGACGACGAACACGGCGAGCACGACGACGCCGAGCACGGCGGACACGAGCATCCGGCGGCGCGCGCGCTCGCGACGACCGCGAACGAGGCGGTGCACCGCGGCGGGACGGGCGGCGTCGGCGGCGGGCGGCGGGGTGAGGACGGCGGTCACAGCTCGCGCACCTTCTGTCGGCGGACGATCCAGATGAAGAACGGGGCGCCGATGACGGCGGTCAGCACGCCCACCTCGACCTCGCTCGGCCGCGTGATGACGCGACCGACGACGTCGGCGACGAGCAGCAGGATCGCCCCGCCCAGGGCGGAGAACGGCACGAGCCAGCGGTGGTCCGTCCCGATGAGCAGGCGGCACACGTGCGGGATGACGAGACCGACGAAGGCGATCGGGCCGGCGATCGCGGTCGCGGCGCCGACGAGGACGACGGCGCCGGCGGTGGCGATCAGACGCGTGCGGCCGACGTGCTCGCCGAGCCCGGTGGCGACGTCGTCGCCGAGCGCGAGGGAGTTCATGCCCCGCGCGCACAGGACGACGATGACGGTGCCGAGGAGCAGGACAGGGAGCGCGATCTGGATACGGTCCCAGGTCGCGCCGCCGATTCCGCCGATCTGCCAGAAGCGGAAGACCTCGAGCAGGTCGATGCGGGGGAGGAGGATGGCGCTGGACAGGGACCCGAAGGCCGCCGTCGTGGCCGCGCCGGCCAGCGCGAGCTTCAGCGGCGTCGCCCCGCCGCGACCGAGCGATCCGACGGTGTAGACGAACACCGCCGCGACGGCCGCGCCCACCACCGCGAAGCCCATGTAGCCGAGCGCGCTGGAGACGCCGAAGAAGGCGATGCCGAAGACGACGAAGAGCGCCGCGCCGGCGGACACCCCGAGGATGCCCGGGTCGGCGAGCGGATTGCGGGTCACCGCTTGCAGCGTCAGCCCCGACATGGCCAGCGCCGCCCCGACGAGCAGACCGAGGACCGTCCGCGGCAGACGCGCGGTGATCGCGGCCTCGCCGACCCCGGTCCCGCCGGTGAACGACGATACGATCTCGCCGATCGACACGTCGCGGGTGCCGAAGGCGATGGATGCCACGGCGGCCAGGACCACGCCCACCGCGAGGACCAGCAGCCACACGAGTCGACGGGCCGCCGGACGCCGCAGGGCAGCGGCATCCGGGAGCGCGTCGGCGACGGGCGTACGGGTCATCACGGGGACGTGGTCGGAGACGGTCCGGGTCAGCGCAGCGCGGCGCTGAGGACGTCGAGGTAGGCGTTCAGGCCCCAGCTCACGGAGAGGGGCGACGGGTTTGCGGAGGCGGCCAGCGGCGTGCCGTCCTCGAGGACGGCGATGCGGCCCTCGGCGATGGCGGGGACCTGCGACAGCAGCGGGTCGGCCTGCAGCTGGGTCTGGAGCGAGCCGTCCGCGGGGCCGTACGTGATCCACAGGCCCACGTCGGAGAAGGCGTCGACCTGCTCCGCGCTGATGTCGGTGTAGAACGCGTCGGTCTCGCCGGACGCGGTCTCGACCTGCGCCGCAGTCGGCATGCCGAACTCGGACAGGTAGCCCGCGCGCGGGTCGTGCTCGGTGTAGTAGGTGATCGAGCTGAGGTCGGTCGGGTCGGTGAAGGCGAACACCGGCGCCACCTCGGCGAGCTCCGGATGCGCGTCGAACGCCGCCTGCGACTCGGTCTTGATCTCCTCGATCAGGGCCTCGCCCTCGTCCGCCATGCCCAGGCCCTCGCTGTTGAGCCGGATCATCTGGTCGAGGGTCGTGTTCCAGGGCGCCTCGGGGTAGGCCACGACGGGGGCGATCTTGGACAGCGTGTCGTAGTCCTCCTGCGTCAGGCCCGAGTAGGCCGCGAGGATGACATCGGGCTGCGTGTCCGCCACGGCCTCGAAGTCGATGCCGTCGGTCTCGTCGAACAGGACCGGCGTCTCGCCACCCAGCTCCTCGAGCTTGTCCTCGACCCAGGGGAGGATGCCGTCGCCGTCGTCGTCGCCCCACGTCGCCTTCGCCATGCCGACGGGAACGACGCCGAGCGCGAGGGGGACCTCCTGGTTGGACCAGGCGACCGTGGCGACGCGCTCGGGCTTCGCCTCGATCGTGGTCGTGCCGAAGGCGTGCTCGATGGTGACGGGGAAGCCCGCGCCCGCTTCGGCGTTCGAGTCGCCCTCGGAGCTGCCGGCGGAGCCGGCGCAGCCGGTGAGAACGAGGGCGGAGCCGACGGTCAGAGCCGTCAACGCGCGGAGTCGGGACACAGAGAGCCTCCTGTGGGTGAAGTAAGGATAGGCTTAGTTTAGATCACGGCCAGGCGAGCATTGCAAACCCAGCGGGTGAGACGCCGGGTGGTTGTCTCGACGGTGAAGCAGTCATCGGACGGCTTCTTCCGCGCGCATACGCAGACGGTCCCAGGAAGCGGACGACCGGCGACGTATACTGGGTGATTGGCCATCGGCCACCTCCCTCTTCCCGCCTCAAGAACGGACGTTCGCTGTGCTCTCCGTGCACGACCTCGAGATCCGCGTGGGCGCCCGCGTCCTCATGTCCGACGTCGCCTTCCGCGTCTCGGACGGCGACAAGATCGGTCTCGTCGGCCGGAACGGCGCCGGGAAGACGACCCTGACCAAGGTGCTCGCCGGCGACCTGCTGCCCGCGAACGGCGGCGTCGACCGGAGCGGCGAGCTCGGCTACCTGCCGCAGGACCCTCGCTCGGGCGACCCCGAGATGCTCGCGCGCACGCGCATCCTCGACGCGCGCGGACTGGGCTCCCTGGCGCTCGGCATGCACGAGGCGTCGCTGGCGATGGGGGACGACGACCCCGCCGTCGCCGCGAAGGCCATGAAGAAGTACGCCCGGCTCACCGAGCAGTTCGAAGCGGCGGGCGGGTACGCGGCCGAGGCGGAGGCGGCATCCATCGCCCACAACCTCTCGCTGCCGGACCGGATCCTCGATCAGCCCCTCAAGACCCTCTCGGGCGGTCAGCGCCGACGCATCGAGCTCGCGCGCATCCTCTTCTCGGACGCGCAGACGATGATCCTCGACGAGCCGACCAACCACCTCGACGCCGACAGCGTCGTCTGGCTGCGCGAGTTCCTGAAGGGCTACAAGGGCGGCCTCATCGTCATCTCGCACGACGTGGAGCTCGTCGGCGAGACCGTCAACCGGGTCTTCTACCTGGATGCCAACCGGCAGGTCATCGACGTCTACAACATGAACTGGAAGAACTACCTGCGCCAGCGGGTGGCCGACGAGGAGCGCCGCAAGAAGGAGCGCGCCAACGTCGAGAAGAAGGCCTCTGCGCTGCAGCTGCAGGCCGCCCGGTTCGGGGCGAAGGCGTCCAAGGCGGCGGCCGCGCACCAGATGGTGGCGCGCGCCGAGAAGATGCTGTCGGGCCTGGACGACGTGCGTCAGGACGAGCGGGTCGCCAAGCTGCGGTTCCCCAAGCCCGCTCCGTGCGGCAAGACCCCGCTCATGGCGTCCGGTCTGTCCAAGTCGTACGGATCGCTCGAGATCTTCACCGACGTCGACCTGGCGATCGACCGCGGCTCGCGCGTCGTCATCCTGGGTCTGAACGGTGCGGGCAAGACCACGCTGCTGCGCATCCTCGCCGGCGTGGACCAGCCCGACACCGGCCAGCTCGAGCCGGGGCACGGCCTGAAGATCGGCTACTACGCACAGGAGCACGAGAACCTCGACGTCGACCGGTCCGTCCTCGACAACATGATGTCGGCGGCCCCGCACATCACCGCGACCGAGGCGCGCAAGGTGCTCGGCTCGTTCCTCTTCGTCGGCGACGACGTGCTCAAGCCCGCCGGCGTCCTCTCCGGCGGCGAGAAGACGCGTCTGTCGCTCGCGACGCTCGTCGTGTCGTCGGCGAACATGCTGCTCCTCGACGAGCCCACGAACAACCTCGACCCCGCCTCGCGCGAGGAGATCCTCGGCGCGCTCGCGCACTACGAGGGCGCGGTGGTCCTCGTGTCGCACGATGAGGGCGCCGTCGAGGCGCTGAACCCCGAGCGCGTGCTCATCCTGCCGGACGGCGTGGAGGACATCTGGGGTCGCGATTACGCGGAGCTGATCACGCTGGCGTAGTCCCGCGCCTTCGGAGCCCCGAGGGCGTCGGCTCAGCGGGCGTCGAGCAGGGCGTCCTCGTCGTCCGCGTCGCGGTCGCGGACGCGGCGGCGACGGCGGTGGGCGGCGACGGCGTCGCCCTTCGGGGCGGCCTCCTCGCCGCGGGCGTGAGCCTCCCGCGCCTCCTCCGCCTCCTCGCGGCGGATGCGGCGCTCGCTGACGATGACGTAGGCGATGAACGCGAAGCCCATGGCGGCGAAGAGGATCCACTGGATCGCGTACGACAGGTGCGGTCCGGGGTCGTCGCTGGGCGGCTCGATGGTGAGCGGCATGTCGGCGACGGCCGGGTCCTCCGAGACGATCAGGCCGTAGGCGCCCTGCTCGAGGGGACCGGTCTGCTCGGCGACGAGTCCCAGGTTGATCGTGGGGACCTGTCCCGCCTCGGCGGTCCGGCCCGAGGCGGGCACGGGCTCGCCCGGGCGCACCCGTACGACGATGTCGACGTTCCCGGACGGCGGCGCCGGGATGGCGTCCGGCTCGGACTGGCGATCGCCCGGGGGCAGCCATCCGCGGTCGACGAGCAGGACGCGGCCGTCGTCCTGGCGGAAGGGGACGAGCACCTCGTAGGCCGCGGACCCGCCGTGGGCGCGGTTGCGGACGAGCAGCTCCTCGTCGGCGAGGTACTGGCCGCTCAGACGCACGGGACGCCACTCGTCGAGCGGGTCCAGCTCCGCGCCGGGGGCGAGCAGGTCGCCGAGGGCGACGGGCTCCTGGTCGTAGTTGTCGGCGACGAGGCGGAGGGCGGCGGACCGCTCCTCGTTCCGGGAGAACTGCCAGTGCGAGAGGAAGCCGCAGGCGATCGCGAACAGCACGGCGATCCCGATGTAGGCGCTCCACCGGACGGCAGCGGGGGCGTCGCGGCGACTCATGACACGGTCCCCGCGGGCGAGGGGGCGG
>VGAV01000042.1 GCA_016870695.1 Actinomycetota bacterium
GACGGTGCGCAAGAACGGCAAGCGCTTCGTCACCCCGATGCTGCTCGTCATCGTGGCGATCGGCTTCATCGACCTCGTGTTCGCGGTCGACTCGATCCCCGCGATCTACGGTCTGACGAACGAGGCGTACATCGTCTTCACGGCGAACGCGTTCGCGCTCATGGGTCTGCGTCAGCTGTACTTCCTCATCGGCGGTCTGCTGGAGCGCTTGGTCTACCTCGCGCAGGGCCTGGCGGTCATCCTGGCGTTCATCGGTGTGAAGCTCATCTTCCACGCCCTCCACGTCAACGAGCTCCCCTTCATCAATGGCGGCGAGCCGCTGCTCTGGGTTCCCGAGATCCCGATCTGGTTCTCGCTGCTCTTCATCGCGGCGACCGTGGCCGTGGCGACCTTCCTCAGCCTGCGGAAGACCCGCAACGACCGCGAGAAGAAGGACCGCGAGACCTTCGACGGCGAGAAGGTCATCCACGCTCCCGAGGACTGACCCTCCGAACGATGGGCCCGCGGTGCACGCACCGCGGGCCCATCGTCGTCTGCGGCCGGATCCGTCCCGCGTCGGCTCGCCGCGATCGTCCCGCTGCCGTATCCCCGGGCCGCGCGCAACCCCGCGAGGCCCGCCCGGCGCGCCCTCTACCGTGGCGGTCATGACGCGATTCGGATACACCCTCATGACCGAGCAGAGCGGCCCGCGCGCGCTCGTCGACTATGCCGTGGGCGCCGAGAAGGCCGGCTACGACTTCCTCGTCTCGAGCGACCACTACAGCCCGTGGCTCACCAGCCAGGGCCACGCCCCCTACGCCTGGACCGTGCTGGGCGCGGTCGCGCACGCGACGACCGACGTCGAGCTGATGACCTACGTCACCTGCCCGACCGTCCGGTACCACCCCGCCGTCGTCGCGCAGAAGGCGGCGACGCTGCAGCTGCTCTCCGACGGACGCTTCACCCTCGGTCTCGGATCGGGCGAGAACCTCAACGAGCACGTCGTCGGCGAGGGCTGGCCGGCCGTGCACGCCCGCCAGGACATGCTCGTCGAGGCCATCGAGATCATCCGCGCGCTCCACACGGGAGACCTCGTCACCTACGACGGCGAGTACTTCCGCGTCGACTCCGCCCGCGTGTGGGACACCCCCGACGGCGGCGTGCCGATCGGTGTGGCCGTCTCGGGCGAGCACTCGATCGCGCGCTTCGCGCCGCTCGGCGACCACCTCATCACCACCGAGCCCGATGCCGAGATCATCCAGGGCTGGGACGAGCACCACGAGGGCGCGTCGCGCAAGATCGGTCAGATCCCCATCAGCTGGGATCCCGACAAAGAGACGGCCATCGCCCGCGCGCACGACCAGTTCCGCTGGTTCGCAGGCGGATGGTCGGTGAACGCGGACCTGCCGACGCCCGCCGGCTTCGCCGGTGCGTCGCAGTTCGTGCGCCCCGAGGACGTCGCCGAGTCCATCGCCTGCGGACCCGACCTGGACGAGCTCGCCGAGAGCGTGCGTCCGTTCATCGACGCCGGCTTCACCGACATCGCGATCGTCCAGGTCGGCGACGCCGAGCAGCAGCGCTTCGTCGACGAGATCGCCGCCCCGCTCCTGGAGAAGCTCCGCGCGCTCTGACAGCGCCCCCGCGAGGGGTCACGGCCGGTCGGCGCGTGGCCCCTCCGCGGCGGAGCGGGCGTCGGCCACCCACTGTTCCAGACGCCACACCGGCACGCGGAACATGCGGGCGATGGGCGGGACCGGATGACCCGCCTCCACGACCGCGGCGACCGCGAACTCCTGCAGAGACGGGAACGTGCGACCGGCGAGCTTGCCTTTACGCAGGTCGGCGAAGGTCCGCGGCGCGGGTTCGACCACGGCGGCCTCCGCAGCGTCCGGAGAGACGAAGACGTACGCGGACGTCTCCTGCATCCCGCGCGCCGCCGACAGATGGTGGACGCGCGGCACGACGGTCTGCGCCGACGCCGCCGCGGTCACCACGTAGCGGTTGACGGCCGCATCCGGAGCCGGGCCCGCGGCATCCGTCGCGGCGCGGACCGGGTAGTCCTGCGGCAGCGGGTCGTCGGCCGGGGCGTGCTCGGGTCCAGTTGCCCACAGCGCCGGCGGGATGCCCCTGCCCCACGTCTGCTCCGTCGGGGCGGCAGGAGCTCCCGGGGCCCCGGTGCGGGCCTGCGCCGCGGCGGGCGCGGGCGCGACCGGCTCCGGAGCCGCGGCCGGAGAGGGCGGGACGGATGGCGCCGGCGCAGCCGTGACGGCGGGAGCAGGCGCCTCCGCGGCGGCGAGCCAGGGGGCCGGCGGCAGCTCCCCGCCCCACACCACTTCGCTCGGGACGACGTGGACGCTCCGCATCGCGGGATCGTCGACCTCCGCCTCTGGCGCGACGGCCGCGTCGCCGAAGAGGGCGCCCACGCCGACGCCCAGCGCATCGGCGAGCGCGACGAGCGAGGCCAGCGACGCGCTGACGCGGCCGGACTCCACCGCCCTCACGGTCGACTCCGACAGGCCCGCCTCCGCCGCCAGGCCGGCGGTGGTCATCCCCCGCTGCAGGCGGTGAGCGTGCACGCCGACCGCGAGGTCGCGGATGACCTCGTCAAGACGTGCATCGGATTGCGCGACCCCCGTCGCGCCCGTTCTCATGTGCACTCGGACTCCCCGCGGTCCACGGTCCTCTCCCCCGACGACGGCCCTCGGGTCGGCCGCGTCGATGCTCATGCTAGAGCTTCCGTCCCCCGTTCGGGGGACAGAATCGTGGGGGATTCCCGTGTCTCAGCGCCGGAACGCCGGCGAGCCGAGCACGCGCTCCACCCGCATCTCCAGCACCACGCGCTCCGGATTCACCCGGGGCTGGCGGTAGCGGCCCGCGTACAGCTCCACCGCGTGAGCGACCGCGTCGGGGTCGTCGGTCACGGTCGCCGTCCCCTCGAAGCTGATCCACCGCCCGCCGTCCACCGAGCAGATCGACGCGCGGCCGCTCCGCTCGGCGTTGAGGAACTTCTGCGTGCCGCGGGACCCGATGACCCGGACGACGCCGTCCTCGTAGGTGAACCCGACCGGCACCGCGTGCACGCGGCCCGAGCGTCCGAGGGTCGAGAGGGTCGCCAGGTGGTATTCGCTCAGGAACGCGAGCGCGTCGTCGGTCAGCACGGGTCCAGCGTCCCACGTCCGGCGACCGTGGAGATCTCACGCGCCCGCGCGTCCCAGCGCCGGATACCGACGGCGTGACCCGCGATATCGCCGGCGCCGTGCTCGGCCAGGGCGGTGAGCGCCTCGCCGACCCGCTCGACCGGCACACGGCGAGCGAGCGTCACGTGCGGCGTCCAGGCCCCCGGCAGCGTGTGGTCCAGATCCTCGCCCTTCCCGGCGGCACGGTGGACCGCGGCGTGCAGCGCGAGCAACTCCGCCGAGGGCACCACCAGTCGCGCCACCACGCGGTGACGCGCCCCGCCGAACAGCACCGGAGCGCCCAACGTCACCGCCACGGGCAGCAGGGCCTCGAGCGGAGCGGCATCCATCCCTCCGATCGACGGGCGGACCGCCAGCGTCGTGTGCGGGCGGTTGCTCGCGCCCGTGTGGCGGGCCTGGCTGGGCAGGTCCGCGGCGGCGAGGGCGTCCCACTCGGCACGGACGGCGGCGTCGGTGTCGTCGTCGAAGACCAGCTCCAGACTGACGATCGGCGAGGTCATCGGGCTGCCGGGCTCAGCGCGTCGACCACCAGGCCGCCGCGACGAGGGCGGGCTGGAAGAAGAGGCGCACGAGCCGCTTGCGGTCGGTGTCGAGCCCGAACGCCGACCGGCGCTTGCGCCACTGGTCGATGTTGCCCGGGAAGATCGCGATGAAGAAGGCCGCCAGGGCCGCCCCGATCCGTCGGCGCTCACGCGGGAGCGTCAGCAGCGCGATGCCGAACCCCGCCTCGACGACACCGGATGCCACGACGACGAGGTCCCGGTCCAGGGGGCCGCGCTCGACGAGGGCGTCGGGCACCTGGGCCTGGAAATCCCGGCGGGCGAACGTGAGATGCGACACCCCCGCGAACACCATGGCGAGGGCGAGGGACCAGCGCACGAACGTCTTCATACGAGGACGCTATCCGCGCCTCCTGCGCCCCGGCGGGGCTTGACGTCCCGGCCGGGGACGCCCTTAAGGCACGAGGACGAATCGCGCAAGCCCGAGAACCGTCCGCGCAATACCGATTCACTGGAATGAGCATTCGGAGGTGCCCCTGTGACGATGACCGACGCTCGCCCCGTCCCTGCGGACGAGGCGGACCTCGACGCCCTGCTGGTGCGCGCCGCCACCGGTGACTGCGACGCGTTCGTCGCCTTCTACGACGCTACGTCTCCGCGGATCTACGCGATCCTGCTGCGGGCCACCGGTCAGCCGTCCCTGGCCGAGGAACTGCTCGAGGGCATCTACGTCGAGGCGTGGGAACGCCTGCGCGGACGGAGCGCGCCGCCCTGCCCCGGGCTCGCGTGGATGTCCGTCATCGCCCACCGGCACGTGTCGACCCGGCGCGGCTGACCCTCAGCGCGCGGACGCGTTCTCGCGGTCGGACGTCACGGCCAGATCGACGATCAGCCCGCTGGAGGAGTTCGCGGCCGTCGCGTAGCGCTGGAGCACCGCCGGATCGAGCACCTCGGGATCAACCGACGCGAAGACAAAACGCAGCGGGATCGAGGGGTGGATCCACAGCGTGCTGCGGCCCGCCTCCTCACCCTGCGGATGCTGCCACGAAAGAGTGAAGCTCTCTCCGCGGCGCAGCTTGGTCGCGATCACGACTTTGATGTGCGCCATCAGGAGATCCGGCATGACGACGGGGCGCTGCGACGAGCCGTAGAAGAGATGGCCCATGAGCGTCTCCTTCCGGAGGATGGCGGCAGGAAAAATTTACTAGATCGCCTAACTATTTCCTAGTGAACGACAGATGAATCGGGACCATCGCCCTTGCTTTCCCGGCGAATCCCTGGATTTCCGGCCATTTTCTCCTCCGACCCTCTAACTAGACTGTCGCTCGGGCAGCCTGGGAGGGGCGAGAGGGAGCATGACGACCGGGACATCCGAGGACGATCACGCCGTCGTCGCCGTGCGTGCCTTCGAACGCCTGCGGCTGGCCGAGGCGCGCCTGGCGCGCCGCCGGCAGGCCGACAGCGGTCCGAGCGAGAACGCGCGTGCGGCCATGAGGCTCATCCTCGAACGCACGGACGACGGGCTCAACGTCACACCGACGGAGATCGCCCACGCCCTCGGCGTCTCGACCGCGTCGGTGACCGGGATGCTGGAACGCCTGCACCTCGGCGGCCTGATCGGCTTCGTCGCCAACCCGAGCGACCGACGCAGCAAGTACGTGGTCCCCTTCGACCGCAGCGCGGACGTCGACGCGATCGACCCCGTCACGGCGCGCATCCGGGAGTTCGCAGGTGATCTGCCCGCGGTCACCATCGACCAGGTCGCGGCCTTCCTCGACCGTGTGCGCGAGGTCGTCGACGCGGAAGGCGCCTGAGCCGCGCCCTCTCCGAGTCGGATGCCACCGTGCCCGGGCTCCGCATCGGCGCGTCAGAGCGCGAGCGGCTCGGCGGAGTCGGGATCGGGCTCCGGCGTGATGGACAGCCCGTTGGGCGAGCTGGCCTCCAGCATGAGGTCGTCGACCCACCGCCGATTCACCTGCGGCGACCGGCTGCCGTAGAAGTGGAACACGAGCGGGATCGACGGGTGGATCCACAGGGACCTGCTGCCGCTGCCGTCACCGACGGCGAAGTGGAACATGAAGGGCTCCGATCGGCGGAGCTTGTTCATGAAGACAAGACGGAGATGGGCAAGGGTGCGGTCCTCGATATCGAATGAGTGACCGACGGCGTTGTAAACCAGTTTGCCCACGAAGGGAGCATATCCCGCCCGGTCGGTTAACTATCGACGGGGCCCGTAGGCGCGTCGGCGAGGAGAGAGGATGCGGCGGATGGAGGATGTTCCGCCGGGTGGGGGGCCTCCCTCGGCGGCATCCCCTCCCTCCCCCGCTCGGATAGAGTCCTCACCGTGGCGATCACACGACGGCCCCGCCGATGGCGGCGACGCCTCCCCCGCGCGGTCGTCATCGCGCTCGTCGCCGGGGCGCTCGTCCTCGTGATCGCGGCCATCGCCGTCGTCGGCTCCCTCGTGACGACACTGTTCCAGACCCTCGCCGCGCGGCCTCCGGCCGTGGACACCCGCATCGTCGCGCCGGACGAGTCGAAGGCCGCGAAGGCCGCCGCCGCGGCGGACGGCAGTGCCGACGAGACCGCGGCCGCGGCCTGGCTCGCGTCGCAGCCCACCGCGTACTGGCTCACGCCCGAGCTGGACCCCATCGACCAGGTGTGGGACCGCGTCGCGCACCTCGCAGCGGAGGCCCGCGACCAGGACGCCAGTCTCGCCGTCGTCGTCTACGGACTGCCGGACCGCGACTGCGGCAACCACTCGGCCGGCGGTCTCGACCCGGAGTCCTACCGCGCGTGGACCGAGCGCATCGGGGACGCCCTGTCCCAGGCCTCGGACCTGCAGCGCATCGTCATCCTGGAGCCCGACAGCATCGCCCTGTCGTCCCAGTGCGGGTCACCGGAGGAGCGCGCGGGACACCTGCGCGCTGCTGTCGACAACCTGCGCGGCACCAACACGTGGATCTACCTCGACGGCGGCCACTCGTCGTGGCATCCGGCCGCCGAGATGGCCGGCCTCATCAGCGCGACCGGCCTCATCTCCGACGTGCGCGGGGTGGCCCTGAACGTGTCGAACTACCAGGACACCTCCGACGAGTTCGCCTATGCGCACGAGCTGTCGCAGCTGCTGGGCGGGACACACGCGATCGTGGACACGTCCCGCAACGGCGCCGGACCCGCCGGCCCCGAATGGTGCAACCCGGCCGGCCGCCTCGTCGGCGATCCGGGCGGCACCTACGGCGACGGCGTCGTCGACACCAACCTGTGGATCAAGCCGCCCGGCGAGAGCGACGGCGAGTGCAACGGCGGCCCGACCGCCGGCACCTGGTGGCCGGAGGCCGCCGCCGAGCTGACCCGCGGACGACGCTGACGCGAAGATCCCCCGCGACGCCGTGCGACGGCGGCGACACACGCGTATGCGAAGATGTGCACGGTCGGTGTAACCACCGTCATCTCGGGGGAGAGCCGGGGCGCGCCGCGCCCTAGAAGAGGGAATGATGAGCGACAGCACCGAGCTGCTGAAGACCGCGGTGATCGTCGAGGACGATCCGGACATCCGCCACCTGCTGGTCGAGGTGCTCGAATCTGCGGGGTTCTCGACCGTGTCGGTCGGCAACGGCATCGACGGCGTGCGCGCCGTCATCGCGTACCAGCCGCTGATCACGACGCTGGACGTGAACATGCCCGGCATCGACGGCTTCGAGGCCGCGCGCCGCATCCGCCAGCAGAGCGACACCTACATCATCATGCTCACGGGCCTCGAGGAGGAGGCGGACGTCGTCCTCGGCCTGGGTGCGGGAGCGGACGAGTACGTCGTGAAGCCCTTCCGCCCGCGCGAGCTGCGGGCGCGCATCGAGGCGCTGCTGCGCCGGCCCCGTGCCGGCGGCGCGGCCGCCTCGGGCGCTCCGCGCCAGGACAGCGTCGGTCCGTCCTTTCCCGGTGCCCGGCCGGCCACCGCGCCGGAGCCCGCACCGACGGCTCCGCCCGTCGTGCCCGTCGCGCCCGCCGCGGCGGCCGTGGTGGTCCCCTCCTCGCAGGGCCCCGAGCCGTGGGCGTCGGCCCCCGGCACCGAGGTCGCCCACCGGGCGGGCTCCGAGGTCGTCGCCCGTCTCGGCGGCGAGCTCGCGCCGAACGGTGCACCGTGGGTCGTGCACCGCGACCTGCAGCTGGACCCGGACAGCCGGATCGTCCTCGTCGGCGGCGAGGAGCTCGATCTGACGCGGACCGAGTTCGACCTGCTGGCCACGCTCATGGAGTCCAAGCGCCGCGTGCGCAGCAAGGCCGACCTCACCCTGGTCCTGCGCGGCGAGTCCTACGTCACCAGCTACTTCGTCGGCGAGGCCGACAAGCGGGCCATCGAGGCGCACATGACCAACCTGCGGCGCAAGCTCGGCGACAACCCCGCCAACCCGCGGTACATCGAGACCGTGCGCGGCGTCGGTTACCGCCTGACCTCGGAGCTGCTGGCCGCGCCCTGAGCGCCCGCACCCGGACATCACGGATGCCTCGACCCTCCCCAGGGCCGAGGCATCCGTCTTCTGTCGCGTTCGGGTCGCGATCAGACCGTGGGTCCGTCAGACCTTGAAGCCGTGGTGACGACGGACGAGCTTGGAGAACATGAGGAGCGTCTGCAGGACGGTGACGACGCCGACGATGGGCCAGCCGATCCAGAGGATCGAGGACTGCACCATCGGGCCCACCATGACCCAGATGACGGCGAGCGCGATCGCGACGGCGATGAGGACGATCATGGGCGTCCAGTGACCGAGTCCGCCACCCCGCTCCGCCTTAGCCTGCATGGCCCAGTTGTCGACCTTCTTGCGGGACAGGAAGCGGGTCCACGAGCGCACGAAGTGGCTGATGCGGATCCACATGAAGATCTCCGCCGGGAAGAAGAGGATCGCGAAGAGGACGTCGGTGCGGTTGACGTTCAGCATCGTGCGCGCGATGCGCAGGTTGAGCAGCATGGCGATGACCGGCGGGATTAGCCACAGCGGCGAGAACACGAAGGCGCCGATCGACAGCGAGCCGGCCAGCAGCGTCAGGAAGGCCACGCGGACGAAGAGGTTGGTGAGCATGCCGAAGTTCTCGAACCAGCGCAGACGCAGGTTGGGGTGGAACGGCTGGCCCTTCGTGTCGCCGCGCTGGCCCGGCCACATGAGCTCGATGGCGCCGTACGTCCACTTGACCTGCTGGGCGTCGTAGCCCGACAGGGTGGTCATGCCGCCGACGTCGGCGCGGGCGAAGGGGCTGATCTTGGTGAGGTAGCCGGCGCTCTTGATCTGCAGCGAGAGCAGAGAGTCCTCGACCTCGGAGTCCTTCACCCACGGGGTGTTCTGGTGGTTCTGCTTCATCGCGTCGCGCAGGGCGTTGGTCGAGAAGATCGAGAACTGCCCGCCGAGCACCGCCATGTTGCGGCCGCGGAGCATGTTCTGCAGGTTGAACGCGGCGAACTGGGTGCGCTGGCCCGCGGTGAGGAAGCGGGCGATCATGCCCTTGATGGGCTTGTCGTCGATCGTGTAGATGGCCGAGATGCCACCGATGCGCGAGTCGGAGACCGCCTCGGTCTCGAGGTACTCGACGGCCTTGCTGTCGGCGATGGTGTCGCCGTCCACGCCGAGGAGGTAGTCGTAGCCCTCGACGAGCGAGTAGCCGTAGTTCAGCGCGCCGACCTTCTTGTCGGGGTTCTTGCCGATGTCGTGGACGAAGACCTCCGTGAACTGCTCGCCGAGCTCGGTGTGGATCTCGTGCGGACCGCTGTACTCGGAGGCGATCTTCACGGTCGCGTCGGAGGTGTTGTTGACGACGACGTGGATGACGTCGGGAACGCGGGTCTGGCTGAGCAGGCCCTCGATGACGTCGGCGATCGACTCCTCCTCGTTGTACGCGGGGATGATGCAGCCGATGGTCGAACGGTGGACCGAGGTGTTCTCGAGCACCGCCGAGAAGTCGTCGGCGAAGCCGTGCTCCTCGGTGAGGGCGACGGGCTGGTGTGCGAGAGTCCGGGTGGAGCTCGCGAAGCTGCGCGCGTCGGTCATGGCGGTGTCTTCCTGTCGGTGGGCGGCGGTTCTGCCGGGAACCACTCTGGTAGCGTCGCCGCAAGGCATCCGCCGGACAGCACAGTCGTCGCCGCAAGGTTTCCTCAAGATTGCATCGCGACGCGAGAAGGATGGGGATGGGCACGGAATGGGCGTCCTCGACCTCGTCGCAGCCATCGCGGCCGCTGTGATCGCGTCGTCGGTTCTCTTTCTCGCCCACGGGCGCCACGGCGACGACCGGGGCGGTCCGCGGGCGGAGCTCGTCCGCTACATCGGCGTCTCGGCGCTCTCGGCGCTTGTCTGCGCCGTGATGAACGCCCTCGAGATCCTCGGCGGCGGCACCGTCGCCGCCGCGGTCGGGAACGCCACCAACGTCTTCGCCCCTGCGATGGTGTGGGCGCTCGCGCGGCGGCTCAACGCCCGTGCCGCGATCGGCGTGCTGAGCGCGGGCGCGGCCGCCATCCTCATGCTCGGCGTCACCTTCCTCATCCCGCTCGACGAGGCGACCCTGGTCAAGACCGCGGCCATCGCGGCCGCGTGCCTTCTGGCGGCCTGGGAGCTGCGCCGCCGCCCGCTGCGCGACCTCGCCGGTTCCGGCGTCCTCACGACGACGCTGACGCTGTTCGCGGTGTTCAACCTCGGCCGCCTCGTCATCGCCGCCGCGGCGGGCATGTACTCGGAGGCCTGGGACGCGGTCGCATCCGCGCAGCTGACCTCCATCGTCAGCGCCGTCGTCATCGTGCTCATGGGCGTCGGCACCGTCCTCATGGGACGCCAGCTCGACGACGACCCGGCGCCGGGCACCCGCGCCTTCGACCGCGGCGCGCTCCGCCGGGAGGCCGCCGAGCTGCTCCGCACCCACGGCCGGATCACGGCCGTGACCGTCCGCCTGCCGGAGATCGACCTGATCCGGCGCGCGCACAACGCCGACCGCGCCGAGACGATGATGTCCGCGATCGTCGACGCGGCCCGGGAAGCGGAGCCGCGCGGCGCCGCGGGCGTCCCCGCGCGCGACACGGTGATCCTGCTCGTCCCAGGCGAACGCGTCGGCGACGTCGACGAGGACGTGCGCCGGGCCTTCGCGGCGCGGATGCCCGGCATCGGGTACGACGACACACCGGACCTCGAGTTCGTGCACCGACGCATCACGGACGTCGCCGCACTCTCCACGCTGATGGAGGCGCGGCGCCTGCGTCCGTCACTGCGGGAGTTCGACGACGCCTGACCCCCGGGTCAGCCCCGGCCGCGCGCCCGCGCGACCAGAGTCGGACAGCCGACCCCCGGCTCAGCCCCGGCCGCGCGCCCGCGCGACCGGAGTCGGACAGCCGACCCCCGGCTCAACCCTGGCCGTCGCCCCAGCTCTGACCGGTGCCGGTCCCCGAGCCCTGCTGGCCCGACGAGCTCTGGTCCCATCCGGACTGCTGACCGTTCTGGCCCCACCCCGACTGCTGGCCGCCGGACTGGTCGCCGTTCTGCGTCGTGGTCGATCCGGTGCTGCCGGCCTGGTCCGCGTAGATGGCGATGGGCAGGTACTGGTACACGGTCTGCTGCGAGAACGAGC
Source organism: Actinomycetota bacterium (assembly GCA_016870695.1). GTDB lineage: Bacteria > Actinomycetota > Actinomycetes > Actinomycetales > Microbacteriaceae > Microbacterium. The sequence continues at coordinate 11,276 of VGAV01000042.1, forward strand.
CCTCGCTGTTGGGCGCACCCTCGACCCAGACGTTCAGGGCGAACTCCAGCGTGAGGCCGTACGAGTCGTTGGGCAGCTGACGGATGGACGTCGTCGGCATGAGCAGGCCGCCCTGATAGCTGTTCAGGAGGAGGCCGCGGTCGGAGCGCTGGGTGTCGGAGGGGACGAGCGTGCGCGGGTCGGCGCTGAACTGGAACGGATTGGACACCTGTCCCCCGGTCTGCGCCGTCTGC
>VGAV01000043.1 GCA_016870695.1 Actinomycetota bacterium
CAGGCCAGCGCCTCGATGATGGGCCGGAACTTGACCCGCGTCTCGAGCAGTTCGGACTCGGGGTCGCTGTCGGCGATGATCCCGGCGCCCGCGTAGGCGGTGATGGGGGCGGTGGGCGACGTCGGCGCGGCCCGGTCGACCTGGGCGCACCGCAGGGCGATCGCCCATTCGCCGTCTCCGGATGCGCCGATCCACCCCACGGCGCCGGCGTAGCGTCCGCGGTCGAACGGCTCGAGCTCGCGGATGACGTCCATGGCGCGGTCGGTGGGCGTGCCGGCGACGGCGGCGGTCGGGTGCAGGACCGACACGAGGTCGAGCGAGGAGGCGTGCGCGGAGAGCTCGCCCTCGACGTCGGTGGCAAGGTGCCAGACGTTCGGCAGCTTGAGGGTGAACGGCTGCTCGGCGGCGGCGAGGGCGGACGTGTGCGGGCGCAGCGAGGCGAGGACGCTCTGGACGGCGAAGCGGTGCTCCTCCTGGTCCTTGGCGCTCTCGGTGAGGGCGAGGGCGGCGGCCGCGTCGGTGTCGGCGTCGCCGCCGCGCGCGGTCGTCCCGGCGAGGACGCGGGCGGTGACGGTGCCCCCGGACACGGTGACCAGTGTCTCGGGGCTCGCCCCGATGAGCCCGTCGACGGCGAAGATCCAGCAGTCGGGGTAGCCCTCCAGGAGGGAGCGGACCAGGCGGCGGAGGTCGGATCCCGCGGGGATCGTCCCGGCGATGTCGCGGGCGATGACGACCTTGTCCAGCTCGCGGGCCGAGATGAGGTCGATCGCCTTCTGGACGGCATCCTGATATCCGCCCGCCGTGAGGCGCCCCGGACCGAAGGACGCGGCCCAATGGGGGCCGAAGGGCGAGCGCGGCGGGAGCTCGGGCTCGGGCTCGTCGGGGGTGTCGTCGAAGGCGAGGCGCGTCACCCAGGCGCGTCCGCTGTGACGGCCGACGATCATGCCGGGCACGCGCAGCACGCTCTCGCGCTGCGAGCGCGGGTCGAACACGAACGAGCCGAAAGCGACCAGTCCGGACCCCGGCAGGCCCACCGGGTCGTCGATCTCGGCCGCGGCGGCGATGGCCCGCCAGCGGTCGGCGATGGAGACGTCTCCGATCCGGGAGCCGGGGAAGCGGAGCGTCAGCAGGTCGCCGAAGGCGGCGAGGGACTCCCCGCGCCGGCTCCAGAAGAGCGGGTCGTACGGCGTCGTGTACGCCAGCACGTCCTCCATGGGGGGGAGCTCGCGCGTCACGACGCGCAGGCGCGGCACGGCGTCATCCGCGGCGGTGGTCACCCGTTCACCCTAGACCCGCGATCTAGACTCCCGATCATGTCCTCCCGTCCCGCACCCGGTACCCGCCTCCTGTTCCGCTGGCGGAAGTGGGACGGGTCGCCGCACTGGGAGCAGGACTCGGTCTACCTCGGGTCGGACGAGTGGGGCGACTGGTTCGGCCAGCAGGTGGGCTGGCGCAGCGACCGTCCGGGTCGGCACTTCGTGTGCCGCGAGCCGAACGTGACGCTCGTGCCGGCGTCCGGCGACTGGGCGTTCACGCACAACGCCGCGCCCCACCCGGTCGCGGTGTACATCGATCTCGCCTGGGACGTGACGTGGAACGAGGAGGGCATGCCGATCGGGATCGACATGGACCTCGACGTCGTCCGCCGCACGGACGGCCGGGGCACCTGGATCGACGACCGCGACGAGTGGGAGGACCACCGGGTCCGCTACGGGTACCCCGCCGACGTCGTGCGGCACCTCGAGGCCACGGCGCTCGACCTCGAGCGCCGTGTCGTCGCCGGGGAGGCGCCGTTCTCGGACGAGACCACCGGCCCGTGGCTGCAGCGGCTGGCGGACCTCGCAACCCCTGACGACCGCACCGCGCCCCGCGCCTAGACTCGTCGCGTGAGCGATTCCCCCCGCGCCGACCTCGGCAAGGACCCGCAGCGGGTCAGCGGCATGTTCGACAAGGTCGCGGCCGCCTACGACCGCACGAACACGGTCCTGAGCCTCGGCAACGACCGCTTCTGGCGCGTGGCCACGCTGCGCGCGGTCGCCCCGCAGCGGCACGAGCGCATCCTCGACCTCGCCGCCGGCACGGGGACGTCGTCGATGGCCTTCGTCCCCAGCAGTGCGCACGTGGTCGCCGCGGACTTCTCGCCGGGCATGATCGCGGAGGGACGCCGTCGCCATGGCACGGTGCCGAACCTGGAGTTCGTGCAGGCGGATGCCACCGACCTCCCGTTCGCGGACGGCGAGTTCGACGCGGTGACGATGTCGTTCGGGCTGCGCAACGTCAACGACCCCCGTCGGGCGCTGCGGGAGCTGCGCCGGGTCACCCGCCCCGGAGGGCGGATCGTGGTGTGCGAGTTCTCGCATCCGCCGTCCCCGGTGTTCAACGGCGTGTACCGCTTCTACAACGACCGGGTCCTGCCCCGGGTGGCCAAGGCGGTCAGCTCCAACGCCGACGCGTACGACTACCTCAACGAGTCGATCCGCGACTGGCCCGATCAGCGGACGCTGGCGAGCTGGATGCGGGACGCCGGGTGGGTCGACGTCGCCTACCGGAATCTGACCCTGGGCATCGTCGCGCTGCACCGCGGGACGAACCCGGCCTGAATCCCGACGCGCAGGAGATCCGTCCGATAGCTCGATACCGCTGTCAACCGGTCGGCGCCCGCGAGTGAGGTCACCCTGGCCAGGCTAGGCTGGGAGCGTGACCCCGATCCCGCCCGCCGCCGGTTCCCGCCTGGCGGGCAAGCTCGGACTGAGCGACCGAATCTTCGGCGGACTCCGTTCGCGCGCCCTGCTCTCCACCGTCGAGGCCGGCCTGACCCGCGTCGAGAGCACCCTCGAGGGGGAGGTCCGCAGCGCCGACCGGCTCGCCGACGTCACCGCCCGTTACCTCTACGAGGCGGGCGGCAAGCGCGTGCGTCCGATGCTCGCGATCCTGACGGCCCAGCTCGGCCGCGGGACGACGAACGAGGTCGTGGAGGTCGCCACCGCCCTGGAGCTGACGCACCTCGGCTCGCTCTACCACGACGATGTCATGGACGGCGCGGACAAGCGCCGGGGGGTGCCGAGCGCGCAGACGGTGTGGGGCAACAACATCGCCATCCTCACCGGCGACCTGCTCTTCTCCCGCGCGAGCCAGCTCATGGCCCGCCGCGGCGAACGTGCGATCCAGCTGCAGGCCGACACCTTCGAGCGTCTGGTCCTGGGCCAGATGCACGAGACGGTGGGTCCGCAGGACGGCGACGAGCCCGTCGAGTTCTACCTGAAGGTCCTCGCCGACAAGACGGGGTCGCTGATCGCGGCCGCCGCCCAGTCGGGCGTCATCTACTCGGGAGCGCCCGAGGAGTACGAGCAGCCGATGGTCGTGTTCGGCGAGAAGGCGGGCGTCGCGTTCCAGCTTCTCGACGACGTCATCGACCTGTCGCCGGATGCCGCCGAGACCGGCAAGGTGCCCGGGACCGACCTGCGCGCGGGTGTGCCCACCATGCCGTACCTGCTTCTGGGACACCGCCGTGACGAGGCCTCCGCCGACCTGCGTTCGCGCATCGACGAGGGCCAGGAGCGGATCGCCGCCGGCGCCGACCCGTCCATCCTCGACGACGCGCTCGCCGAGCTGCGCGATCACGAGACCACGCACGAGACCCTGCGCCTGGCGCACCAGTGGTCGCAGGAGGCGATCGACGCCCTCGCACCGCTGCCGGACGGCGCGGTGCGCGAGGCACTGACCCGGTTTGCGCGCGCCGTCGCCGACCGCTCCGCCTGACCCCCCTTCTCACCCCCCCCGATCTCGATCGAGAGGACACCCATGACCAAGCTGCGTCTCGCCATCGTCGGTGCCGGACCCGCCGGCATCTACGCCGCCGACATCCTCCTCAAGGCCGAGCGTCAGTTCGACGTGTCGATCGACCTGTTCGAGCATCTCCCCGCGCCGTACGGCCTCGTGCGCTACGGCGTCGCGCCCGATCACCCGCGCATCAAGGGCGTCGTCACGGCGCTGCGCGAGGTGCTGGACCGCGGCGACATCCGCATCTTCGGCAACGTGCTCTTCGGCCGGGACATCACCCTCGACGACCTCAAGCAGCACTACAACGCCGTCATCTTCGCCACGGGCGCGATCCGCGACGCCGACCTCGACATCCCCGGGATCGACGCGCACGGCTCGTACGGCGCCGCGGACTTCGTCAGCTGGTTCGACGGGCACCCCGACGTGCCGCGCGAGTGGCCGCTGGAGGCCGAGTCGGTCGCGGTCATCGGCAACGGCAACGTCGCCCTCGACATCACCCGCATCCTCGCCAAGCACGCCGACGACCTGCTGCCCACCGAGATCCCGGACAACGTCTACCAGGGGCTGAAGTCGTCACCCGTCACGGACGTGCACGTGTTCGGCCGCCGCGGGCCGGCGCAGGTGAAGTTCACGCCGCTGGAGCTGCGCGAGCTGGGCGAGCTCCGCGACGTCGACATGGTGGTCTACGACGAGGACTTCGACTACGACGAGCAGTCGCTGGCCGCCGTGCAGACCAACAAGCAGGTCAAGGTCATCGACCGCGTGCTCCAGCAGTGGCGCACGCGCCCGGGCGCGAACGGCGTCGGGGGGGAGGCGTCCCGCCGTCTGCACCTGCACTTCTGGGCGAAGCCGCTCGAGGTGAAGAAGGACGACGAGGGCCGGGTCGCTGCGCTCGTGTACGAGCGGACCGCGTCGGACGGCCAGGGCGGTGTCGTCGGCACCGGTGAGATCCGCGAGGTGCCGATCCAGGCCATCTACCGCGCCGTCGGCTACTTCGGCTCGCCGCTGAAGGACGTCCCGTTCGACGAGCGTCACGGCGTCATCCCGAACCAGGAGGGCCAGGTCATCGAGGCCGGCTCCAACGCGCGCGTCCCCGGCGTCTACGCGACCGGCTGGATCAAGCGCGGTCCGGTGGGCCTGATCGGGCACACCAAGTCGGATGCCATGGAGACGGTCCGCCATCTCATCAACGACCAGGGCCAGTGGTGGCAGCCGGAGCACCCCGAGGAGGAGGCGATCCCCGCCCTCCTCGCCGAGCGGGGCGTGCGCTGGACAGATCTGGACGGGTGGCACCGCCTCGACGAGCACGAGGTCGCCCTCGGGCAGCCGCACGAGCGCGCCCGCGTCAAGGTCGTGCCCCGCGACGAGATGATCGCGATCTCCCGCGGCGAGTGACCGCGGACCCGAATCGTCGAAGGTCGAGTGAGCCGCCCCGTCGCTGACGGGGCGGCTCACTCGTTCATCAGATCAGTGGGATGGGCGGCCACGTCTGAGGGCGCGGATGCCAAGAATCACCCAGAGCGCGCCGACTAGAGCAAGCCCGAGAGCCCACGCTTCGCCTTGTATGCCCGACCAGAGCGCGAGCAGGAGGAACAGCGCGGCGACCACGAAAGAGACGGCAGCACTCGAACCCCGCCGTTCTCGTTCGTTCACGGGATTCCCGGTCATGATGAGCACCCCCAAAGAGATACGGCGACGCCGAGTATCGTAATGCCGATCGGGCCCCCCGCGACACTGCCGAGCCACGTCACTCCCAGCGACGACGCACACTTCATCGCCGACTCTCGTTGAGCCTGCGTCGTTGCGGGACCGCCGACGTATCGATAGTTCTTTCCTTTCCATGGGAAGCAACCGACCGGGGCCGCGCAATACTCTCCCGCTGGAACTTCACGGAACAGCTCGCGCGCGCAAGACGTGCCCGGGTTGCAGGTCTGTGCTGCTGAGACACACCGTCCGTTAGGTGCGCACACACGTGTGGCTGCATTGGCGCTCTGCGGGGCGACACCGAAGCTGAGCGTGAGGAGCATGAGCACGGCGAAGGTTGTCCACGTTAGGCGAGTCGCCGTTTTTGGTCGCGCGTCCCCTCTAAGGACTCCGTCGATTGTCACGATGACTACTCCCTTCGTTGGGGGCCGATCTCGAGACTCCGACTATCGGCTGCGACGCACGTCCATGGTTCTGATTTCACCCTGCGGGCCAGCAAATTCATCCATCGTGCAGAATCCGCACGCGAGTATCAGGCGTCGCCGCCGGGATCAAGCCTCGCGAATCGAATCGGGTGGCGTCGGCAGTATGGGGATGACGACGAGGGGGCCGTTCGGTTCCCGCACCGAGGCGAGGAGGCCGGATGCGCACGCTGAGACGGACGGTCGCCGGGCTGTCGGCGGTGGCACTGGCGGCGACCCTCGGGGCCTGCTCCGCGGATGACGGCGTCCCCACCCTCACCTGGTACATCAACCCGGACGACGGCGGGCAGGCCGAGATCGCGGCCTCCTGCACCGAGGCCGCGAACGGGGCCTACCGCATCGAGACGTCGCTGCTTCCGCGCGACGCCGCCTCGCAGCGCGAGCAGCTGGCCCGCCGTCTCGCGGCCAGCGACCGGTCGCTCGACATCATGAGCCTCGACCCGCCGTTCATCCCCGAGCTGGCCGAGCCCGGGTTCCTCGCCCCGGTGCCGGACACCCTGCAGGACACCGACGGGATCGTGCAGGGCGCGGTGCAGTCCGCGAGCTGGAACGGCGAGCTGGTGACGGTGCCGTTCTGGGCCAACACGCAGCTGCTCTGGTACCGCGAGTCGGTGGCCGAGGCCGCGGGTCTGGACATGTCGCAGCCGGTGACCTGGGACCAGATCATCGAGGTCGCCGAGGACCAGGACAAGCAGATCGGCGTGCAGGGCGCTCTCGCCGAGTCGCTGACGGTGTGGATCAACGCCCTCGTCGCCTCCGCCGGCGGGCAGATCCTCGAGGACCCGGAGGCCTCTCCGGACGAGATGCAGCTGGGGCTGGAGACCGACGCGGGTCGCGCCGCCGCGGACATCATCGGACGGATCGGATCGGAGGGGCTCGGCGGTTCGGGACTCCCCACCGCGGACGAGAACGCCAGCATGAACCTCTTCCAGGGCGACAGCGGATCGTTCATGGTCAACTGGCCCTTCGTATGGCCGGCGATGCAGTCCTCGGATCCCGAGATCATCGACGACCTCGGGTGGGCGGTCTACCCCCGTGTGGATGCCGCCACCCCGGCGGCTCCGCCCGTCGGCGGCATCAACCTCGGGGTCGGCGCCTACAGCGAGAACACCGACCTCGCCTGGCGGGCGGTGGAGTGCATCGTGCAGCCCGAGAATCAGGCGCAGTACTTCGTGACGAACGGCAACCCGCCGTCGAACACCGCCGCGTACGACGACCCGCAGGTGCAGGAGCAGTTCCCGATGGCCGACACGATCCGCGAGTCGCTCGACCTCGGCGCCCCGCGCCCGCAGACGCCGTACTACAACGAGATCTCCATCGGTCTGCAGCGCACATGGCATCCGCCGACCGCGGTGAATCCGGACGCGACGCCGGAGACCTCGACGGACTTCATCCTCGCGGTGCTGAGGGGGGAGAGGCTGCTGTGACCGCCGAGATCGCCGCCACCGGCGCGCTGCGGGCCGACCGGGATCGCCCGGACACCGCGACGAGGCCGAAGAAGCGCCGCTCCGACCGCGCCCGTGCCGAGGCCCGCCTCGGATGGATGCTCGCCGGGCCGGCGTTCGGGATCATGCTGCTGGTGACGCTGTACCCGATCGTGCAGGCCCTGTGGGACTCACTGTTCAGCCTGCGGCTCACCGCTCCGGACGACCGCGAGTTCATCTGGTTCCGCAACTACCAGGTCATCCTGGGCGACCCGGCGTTCTGGCAGTCGATGGGGGTGACGCTGTTCATCACCGTCGTGACGGTGCTGCTGGAGCTGATCATCGGCTTCGCGTTCGCGCTCGTCATGCATCGCGCGATCAAGAAGCTGCGGGGCTTCGCGCGCACGGCGATCCTCGTGCCGTACGGCATCATCACGGTCGTCTCGGCGTTCGCGTTCTTCTACGCCTTCGACATCAACTCCGGCGGGTACGTCAACAGCTGGCTGTCGTGGGTCCCCGGGTTCGACGAGGATCTCAACTGGTTCGCCTCCCAGAGCACCTCCCTCGTCGTCATCATCCTGAGCGAGGTGTGGAAGACGACGCCCTTCATCTCGCTCCTGCTGCTGTCGGGCCTGGCGCAGGTGCCCGGGGACCTGGAGGAGGCCGCGAAGGTCGACGGAGCGACCTCGTGGGAGGTGCTGCGCCGCGTCATCCTGCCGAACATGAAGGCCGCGATCATGGTCGCGGTGCTGTTCCGCACGTTGGAGGCGTTCCGCATCTTCGACAACATCTTCATCATGACCGCCGGCGCGAACGACACGGAGGCGCTGTCGCTGCTGGCGTACAACACCTCGATCGGGCGGCTCGAGATCGGCCTCGGCTCCGCCATCTCGGTGCTGCTGTTCCTCAGCGTGCTGATCATCGCGGGCATCTTCATCAAGGGGTTCAAGGTGGACCTGTCCGCGGGGAGGAACAGCTGATGCGCGCGATGACCTGGCCCCAGCGGATCATGTGGCTCGTGATCATCGCGGCCGTGCTCGTGTGGTCGCTGTTCCCGGTCTTCTCGATCGCGATGACGTCGTTCAAGACGCAGGCGGGGCTGTTCTCCGGGACGCTGCTGCCGGAGGAGTGGACGTGGGAGAACTACGCCACGATCCTCGCGCCGGGCGGGAGCGCCCAGGACCTGTTCCTGCCGGCGCTGCGCAACTCGATCGGCATCTCGCTGATCGCGACGTTCATCGCGGTCGTGCTGGCCACCCTGTGCGCGTACGCGATCGCGCGGCTGGACTTCCCCGGCAAGCGGATCATCCTGACGACGGCGCTGGCGGTGTCGGTGTTCCCGATCGTGTCGATCGTGACGCCGCTGTTCAACCTGTGGCGCGTGGTCGGGCTGTACGACACCTGGCTCGGCCTGATCATCCCGTACCTGTCGCTGACCCTGCCCATCTCGATCTGGACCCTCGCGGCGTTCTTCCGCCAGATCCCGTGGGAGCTGGAGCAGGCCGCCCAGGTCGACGGGGCGACGCCGTTCGAGGCGTTCCGCAAGACGGTCGTGCCGCTCGCGGCCCCCGGGGTGTTCACCACCGCGATCATCGCGTTCTTCATCGCCTGGAACGACTTCGTCTACGGCATCTCGCTGACCTCGACGGATGCCGCCCGGCCGGTGCCGGCAGCCCTGTCGTTCTTCACCGGGGCGTCCCAGTTCGAGGCGCCGACCGGCGCCATCTCGGCGGCGGCGATCGTCGTCACCATCCCGATCGTCATCGTCGTCGTCATCTTCCAACGCCGGATCGTGTCGGGACTCACGCAGGGCGCCGTCAAGGGCTAAGGAGCAGCACCTCATGGAATCCATCACGCGGATCAGCAGCACTGTGTCGGGTCTGACCCAGGGCGCCGTCGAGGGCTAAAGGAGCGAGTCATGGCATCCATCACTCTGAACAAGATCGTCAAGACGTACGACGACGGCTTCACCGCGGTGAAGGGCGTGGACCTCGACATCGCGGACGGCGAGTTCGTGATCCTCGTGGGGCCGTCGGGATGCGGCAAGTCGACGCTGCTGCGCATGATCGTGGGTCTCGAGGACATCTCCGACGGGGAGCTGCGCATCGACGACGAGGTCGTCAACGACAAGGCACCGAAGGACCGGAACCTGGCGATGGTGTTCCAGAACTACGCGCTCTACCCGCACCTGACGGTGTACGAGAACATCGCGTTCCCGATGCGGCTGAAGTCCAGCGACCTCAGCGACGAGGAGATCGACACGCGGGTGCGGCGGGCGTCCAAGCTGCTGGAGCTGGACGAGCATCTGGAGCGCAAGCCCGCGAACCTGTCGGGCGGTCAGCGGCAGCGCGTGGCGATGGGGCGCGCGATCGTGCGCAACGCGAGCGCGTTCCTCTTCGATGAGCCGCTGTCGAACCTGGACGCGAAGCTGCGTGGGCAGATGCGGACGGAGATCGCGCGTCTGCAGCGGTCCCTCGGCATCACGACGGTCTACGTCACGCACGACCAGACGGAGGCGATGACCCTGGGTGACCGGGTGGCGGTGCTCCGCCGCGGCGAGCTGCAGCAGGTCGCGAGCCCCCGCGGTCTGTACGACCAGCCGGTGAACCTGTTCGTGGCGGGTTTCATCGGCTCGCCGCCGATGAACTTCCTCAGCGGCACGGTGGTGCGGGGGGCCGACGGCGATGTGCTGCGCCTGCCCATCGCGGACGTTCCGCTCGACGACCGGCTGCGCGCGGCGGTCGAGGGCCGCGACCTGGTGATCGTCGGGGTGCGTCCCGACGCCTTCGAGGACGCGGATGCCACCGAGCGCGACCTCACGGGCGGGGTGACGACCGAGCTGGACATCGAGATGACCGAGTGGCTCGGCGAGGTGCTCTACGCCTACGTCCCGTACGAGACGGACGCGACGGTGAAGGAGAAGTTGTCGGAGCTGGACCGCGACCTGGACGGCGAGAGCCTGCGCACCGAGCTCGTCGTCGCCCTGGATGCCATGAGCACGGTGCGCGCGGGCGATGCGGCGCGGCTGTGGTTCTCCCCGGATGCGCTGCACCTGTTCGACCCCGAGACGGGGGTCAACCTGACGCGCGACGAGGCGAAGGCGGAGAAGCTCGAGGAGGACGCCCGCGCGGCCCGGAAGCGTGCGCTGGAGCGGGCGAAGGAGCGCGCGGCGCGCGAGGGACAGCGCGCCTGATCCGGCGGGGCCACGAGTCGATGGGGGAGTGGCGTCCGGACGTCCTCGGGGAGGGGTTCGAGCAGCAGACGCTGCCGCTCGGCCGCGACCCGGAGGGAGAGGTGTGCGCGAGTCCACGACGGCGCTCATCTGGAGCGACGCGATGCTGTCCAGCGACTCGGTCCTCGTCGTCGACGACATCGCCCGTGCGGCGACGCGCATCGCGGCGACCGTGACGATCTCCCGGGTCGACGGGGCCCTGTACGACGTGTTCCTGTCGGCCCCGGCCGCGCGGGAGGCCGCCTATGCGGCGCTGGCGTCCGGCCTGCGGTGACGGCCGGACGCGGGACTAGCGTAGGACGGGTTCGAAGGAGTCCCATGAGCCCCACCACCGCCTCTGCGACCGCGCGCTATCGCGCCGCCCGTGACGAGCTGCTCGCCGCCCGCACCGATCCCGCGCGCGCCGCCGCCTTCGCCTGGCCGCGCTTCGAGGGTCCGTTCAACTGGGCGATCGACTGGTTCGACCCGATGGCGCGGGGGAACGACCGTCCGGCGCTGATCGTCGTGGACGACGACGGCACTCACCACGAGCGGACGTTCGACGAGCTCGCCCGCCGCTCCGACCAGGTCGCCGCGTGGCTGGCGTCCCGGGGCGTCGCTCGCGGCGACGCGGTGCTGCTGATGCTGGGCAACCAGGTCGAGCTGTGGGAGTCGATGCTGGCGATCATGAAGCTGGGCGGGGTGATCGCCCCGACGACGACCGCTCTCGGCCCGGGCGACCTGGCCGACCGCATCGAGCGCGCCGAGATCCGCCACGTCGTCGTCGGAGCCGCGGACGCCCCCAAGTTCGACGAC
>VGAV01000044.1 GCA_016870695.1 Actinomycetota bacterium
GAGCCTCGTGACCGGCCAAGCCAGGATCGTGCGCTATCCGAGCGGTGAAGTCGTCTCTGCGAGGACCTCTCGTCGTGAGACAGAACCCGAGGCTCTCGCGCTCGAGAATCAATTCTCCGGCGCGCTGTGCGTTTTCCGGGGGTCTCTTCTCGCTGTCGCGCTGCCCTTTCCGCAGGCTGAATGGTCGACCGAGGTCCACGATCATTGGCTGGCTATCTGCGCGGCGGTCACGGGCGGCGCGCGCGTGCGGAACGACGTCGTGCAGGACTATGTCCAGCATCAGAGCAACGTGCTCGGGGAGGCGGCCGCAGAGCAGGACGGGGTGCTCGATGTGCTCCGGCGTCGGTGGAGAGAGGCTCATTCGAAGGCAGGTTCGTCTCTCAGGGTGTTCGGGATCTCCCTGTACGCCGCGAACGCGGAGTGGGCCCGAGTGATGGCGGACGCCCTGGTGGAGCGTGTCGCGACGCCGCAAGCTCGACTGCTCGCGGCGACCTACGGGACGCGTCGTCTCCCGTTACGCTCGGCCAAAAGAGTCGCTCTCCTCATGGCCAGGAGGTCGGTGTCCCTCCGAAATGGACTTGTCTTCCTGGCGGGCTCAGCCGCGGCCCTCTTCCTCCGCCCTCACGACTGAGTGAGCGGTTGCTGCGCGCATCTGGCTGCGGACCTCCCGCGCTGCTGCGGTCGCCACTATCGATAGAACGACCACCTCGGACAGGGCGAGCCCCCACACGATAGCGGTGGATCCCAGAGTCGTGCCGAGCAGAAGCATCGCGGGGAGCCCCGCTGAGGCCGACGACACAATGGCGATGAGAACGACCCGGTTCCTCTGAGCCGGGACCAGGATGTTCCGAATGAGCGGCGTCGTCAGGGAGATGATCAGAAACGTCACTCCATAGGCCGGGAACAGTGCGGGAGATGGAGCGACCGCTTCCCCGAGCAACCAGGCGGTGAGGGTCGGGCCCAGGAAGATCAGCACGATGAGACCGATCATCCCCACCGCGAAGTGAGCGAGCAGCGCAACGCCGTGACGCCTCACTCGACCCTCGGCCCATGTAATCTCCAGAACCCACTTCTGCAGAGTGTTCCCGGTAACGAGAATGGCAGTCAACCCGATTCGGTAGAACTTGTCTGCCGATGTCAACTCCGCTGCGGCTTGAGTGCCGACTACTGCCTGAGCAATGGGGATCGGCGCGGTCGTGTAACTGCCGCCAATCCCGTCGGCGCTGGCCAGCGGCAGGTTGTAGCGGAAACTCCGCCGGACATCAGCGAGATGGAGTGGGGGGACGGGGCGCCGATACAGGTGGAGGTTCAATGCCCCGAGACCGATAAACGTGCCCGCGATCATCATCACGGGATAAGAGATCAACGCGCCTGTGAGCTGCATCACACCGGCGCTCGCAGCCGTGAAGGCTGCGATGGGAACTGCTTCGTACCAGAGAACGAGCCGGGCTCGCCCCGTACCGACGGCGTACCACGACATGGTCAGGCCAGTCAGCCCGGAGGCGTAGACAGCCAGGGCCGCGACCACGGCGAATTCGGGGTCGACGAGTGCCGCAGCAACAGCCGCCATCACGGTTGCGGAGATGACGAACACCGTCAGTCGTGTCCAGAAGCTGTGTGCGTAGATCGATCGCCGCGCGTCGTCGTCCGCGGCGAGCGCCACGCGCGCTCCACCCGACACGTTCCACCCGTAGCTGGAGATCATGGCACAGAGGGCCCCCAGCGCTTGTCCTGTCCCGATGGCCGCCCACCCACCCGGTCCCTCGACGCGCGAGGCCACAGGGAGAACGACCAGAGGAACGATCGCGACGATCATCGGCGCCGTACCGAAGCCGAGAAGCCGCGACAGTAGCGTCCTCACTTCCGACGGCCCCTGGCCTCGACGAGCACATCGGCCACACCATCGGCTGACGCGTCCCAGGAGAAGGTGGCCGCCCATTCCCGTCGCGTCTGGGCGTCGGCAAGGGTCTGCTTCCGTTCGAGACAGGCGAGAATCGCCTGACCGAACGGGATCGGGTTTCGCGCATCGGCGTAGTGCGTGACGGCTCCACCGACCTCTCGCAGCACGGGGACGTCGTTGGCGAGCACGGCGGTCCCTCGGGCCAGCGCTTCGAGCACGGGGAGCCCGAAGCCCTCGGTCAGCGACGGACAGACGTAAAGGTCGGCGGATTCGTAAAGTCGGTCCAGCTCACCGTCGCTCACCCACCCCGGCAACACGACGTCGTTCGAAAGCCCGTATCGAGTCGCGACGGCAGCGAGCGGGTCCGAGCTTCCACCTCCCGGGAGAATCGTCACGGGGCGCCTATGGGGCGGTATGGAGGCCAGCGCGGCCAAGAGCCCGTGCATGTTCTTGTGGGGCATCCGGTTGCCGACGCTCAGGAGGATCGGACGTCCTGAGTCTGGAAGGGTGCGCCCCTTCCCCTCCGGCGCGGGAATGTGGACTCCATTGCGAACCACGCGCAGTTGATCCTGTGGCAGACGCAGATGCGTAGCGATGTCCTGCGCTGCGGCGTGCGAGACAGTGAGAACCAGATCTGCGGTACGCGCGGTGCGCGCCATCAGCTGGGCAGTCCCCCATCTTCTGATGCGGTCGGCTACCCCTCCTCCCGCGACATCATGGTAGATCACGTCGTGGAGAGTGACCACGCGGGAGATCGGGCCGCGCGTGATGGGCCCGAAATTGGCGGGCGACCAGATCAGGTCGGCCGCACGACGGCGCGCGACTGCGGTGACCGCTGTCGTCGCCGCCAGGGCCCACTCGCGGGGCGACCCACTGTTGCGTGGCTGGAAGACCACTTTCCCCGGGAAGAAGGAAGCGACGGCATCCACGCCCTCGGCGTTGCAGAAGGCCACCAACTCGCTCGTCGGCAGCCTGGCCGCGAGGCGCGGCAGGATCTCGCGAACGTAGGTCTCCGTTCCTCCTCGCCCGCCGGTGAAACCCATCAGGTCGACGAAGATACGCGCCGGGACGGTCACGTTTCGATGACCGCCTCCGGCTTCTGCTCACGACGAGGTGTTGTGAGGACGCCTGAGAAGAAACTCATTAGCACCGTCTGAAAGCCCAGAATGATGCCCAGGGAGCTCGGAATCGCAATCCGAACGACATCCGCTGCATCCTGCGGGCCGAAATCGAGCCCGCCCCAACGCACCACCTGCACGACTCCGATGATCACTCCCAGGGCGAAGAGGGCGAGCCCGGCCAGAAGACCACGCTCGGCGCTCCACCGCGCCACGATGGCCCGGTACCTGTCGCTGGCGGGTAGGAACCCCTCCTGCGTCGCGAACAGTTTCGTCAACCAGAAGAACAGAAGCGACTGATAACCGATGACGCATAGCGCGCTGGCGTACACCATCGTCGTGACGTCGAAGCCGATCCCCCCGATCTCCACCCCTCCGAAGGAGAGCACCCCCACTGCGATCGCTCCGAGCAGAACAGCTATCAAGCCCGGATAGACGAAGAGCCAACGCGGAGCGAAGAGAAGCAGGAATCGAAGGTGGCGCCAACCGTCATGCCAGCTGCGCAGGTGCGGAGGCCGTGAGCGACCGTCCTTTTTGAGCGTCGTCGGGACTTCATCGATTCGATAGCGCGCGAGGGATGCTTTCACCACCATCTCGGACGCGAACTCCATACCGGTGGTCTGCAGGTCCAGGTCGCGGATGCGATCGCGGTTGAAGCCGCGGAGGCCGCAATGAAAGTCACGAACGTTCGGCCGGAAGAAGAGCTGACCGATGAAGGACAGGACGGGATTCCCCAAATATTTGTGCAGCGGGGGCATCGCGCCCGGGGCGATACCCCCGGCGAAACGGTTGCCCATGACGAGGTCTGAACCCTCGCGGAGCTTGCCGACGAACGGATCGAGAGCAGTGAAGTCGTAGCTGTCGTCCGCGTCGCCCATGATGATGTAACGACCACGGGCCGCCTCGATGCCGTTGATGAGGGCGGCGCCGTACCCGCGACGCGGAGCTGTGGACACGCGCGCTCCGAGGTTCCGGGCGATCTCTTGAGAACCGTCCGTGCTGCCGTTGTCGGAGATGAGGACCTCGCCGCTGACGTGAGAGCGGTCCAGGTAGCCGTGAGCCTTCTCGATGCAGGTCGCCAGCGTCTCGGCCTCGTTCAAGCAAGGCATGAGGATGGTCAGCTCGATGTCATGTTTGTCAGTCACGGGGATCCCCTCCGGGAACTTCTTGCGGTTGCTGCTGTACGGCGGAGCGGCCGGGGTCGACGACCTCCAGCAGCTGTCGGATGGTGGCGTCGATCGTGCGTTCGCGCCGGGCGCGGTCGTACCACTCGCGGGTGCGGTCGCGCAGGGCCGGACCGGCGAGCACGACCTCGGCGATGGCGTCGCCGAGGGGTCCGGGCGCGGGGGAGGCGGCGACGGCGCCATTCGTCCCGGGTTCGACGAGCTCGGTCGCGGCGTTGTCGGGGTCCTCCACGAGGACGACCGGGACGCCGTGGCGGGCGGCCTCCACGACGACGAGACCGTAGCCCTCCCGCCGCGAGGGATTGACGACGGCGGCGGCGCCGCCCACGATCCGGCGCAGATCGTCCTCGCTCACGAAGCCGGGGAGCTCCGTCCAGGCCGCGGCGTCCGCGGCGCCGACGGCGGCACGGACGTCGGAGGTGCTCGGGCCGCTGCCGAGGATCACCAGGCGCAGCCCGGGGATCGTCCGCCGCGCGACGGCGACGGCCGCCGGGATGCTCTCGACCTGCTTGTCGGGGATGTGGCGTCCGACGTACACGACGTACGAGGGCTCGGCCGCGGCCCCCGCCCGGGGCTCCGGCGCGGCGTCGTCGTCGATGAGGCCGGGACTGCGCAGCAGCGTGCCGCGGAAGCCCTCGGCGCGCAGGCGCCCGGCGGTGAGGGCCGAGTGGCATGTCGCGACGGGGGTCAGAGCCACGGCGAGTCGCTGGGCCGCCCAGGCGAGGGCGCCGACGGCACGGCCGGCGTACTCCGCCCACTGACGGCGGCCCCACACCTCGAGGTAGTCGACGACGAGCGTGGTGCCCGAGCCGAGGAGCGCGGCGCGAGCGGTTAGCACGTTCAGCGCGGGGAGTCCGGACACGACGACGGTGCCGTAACGGCGGCGCCGTCGCAGGAGCGCCCAGCCGAGACGCAGGGCGAACACCACCGCGGTCCCGGTGCGGCGCACCCCGTTCTCGTCGTACAGGCGCAGGGCGGGGGAGACGGTGACCACGTCGAAGTCCGGGGCGGTCAGCGGCGCGCCCGCGCCCTGGTCGGCGGTGAGGTAGTCGACGTCGTATCCCGATCGCGCGAGGCTCTCGGCGAACGCCCGGTACTGGCGCTCCCCGCCGCCGACGGTGAACGGGAAGAGGCAGTCGTAGGCGATGGCGACGCGGCGGCGACGGTCCGTCATGAGCACCCTTCGATCCTGAAGAGCTTCGCATCCGGGCCCTCGGAGTCGACGAGGACGAGCCGCGCGGACGGTTCGAGGTCCTCCAGGCCGGTGTAGGCCGAGCCGTCGTTGCCGTTCACCGTGCGGTCGCCGAAGTCCAGGACGTAGGTCGCGCCGACGGCGCGCACGGCCTCGCACACCTCGGGGTCAGAGTCGATGTCGCGGAGGTTCTCCGTGAGGTACTGCTCGTCGGGGGTGCGGGTGCCGAAGACGTGGCGCTCGGTCACCGTGCGGTCGCCGATGGCGTAGGCGAGCGAGGCCCCCGTCAGCGGGCTGCCGACGATGACGGCATCCGGCGGGGTCGTCTCGTCGAGGCGGGTGAGCACGTCGAGCTCGTCCTCGCTCAGGACGTTCGCATCGGCCCGCAGCGCGTACTGGCCCTGCGTCTGCACGATCGTCGCGCGGACGTTCTGTCCCACCGCCACGGAGGCGGCGAGGGCGGTCACGACGGCGACGGCGGCCACCGGCGCCCACGCGGAGGCTCCGGGCAGACGACCGAGGCCCGCCCGCAGCCCGTCGGACACGGCCAGCGCGCCGAGCGTCACCAGCGGGATGGCGGCGACGGGCAGGAGCGCCGCGAGACGGTAGGGGTCGTTGTACCAGGGGTTGGCGAGGAACTCGCGGATCGGGTTCGCCACCACGGCGCCGGAGCACAGCACGAAGAGGACGAGCGCGGCGAGGAACGGACCGGCCGCGGGCAGACGGGCGGGTCGCCGGGCGATCACGACCGCGCCGACCGCGAGGAGGAGCGCGAGGACGATCGTCATGGGGAACTGCCGCGGAGCGAGCGTGAGGGCCTCGCCCACCGCCTGCGACGCCGTCTGCCACGGTCCCCAGCGGGACATGTCGTAGTTGGTGCGGGCGACGGTCCAGACCGCGTAGCCGATCACCAGCAGCCCCAGCGTGACGACGGCCAGGGCGAGGAAGCGTCCCCGCGTGCGCTCGGTGCGGGTGAACGGGACGAGGAGGAGCACGACCGCCGGCACCGCGAGCGCGAACACCCCGAGGAGGGCGTTCGGGTGGGAGATGCCCACGCCGACCGAGATGAGGAGGAGGAGCAGGAACGGGCGGACGCGCTCACGCCACCCGGACGCCTGCACGAGCGGCCAGACCGCCGCGAGCGCCGCGCCGATCAGGGCGTAGCCCGCGAAGTTGGGGTACAGGACGCCGAAGTCGAGCAGGAGCAGGGGGAACGCGCCGAAGCCGGTGGCCAGCAGGGCGGCGAAGACGACGGCGAGCGGTCGGCGGAAGACCGCCCAGGCCAGCGCCGCCGCCGAGAATGGCCAGACCACCGCGCCGATGACGATGTTCCCCGCGGTGACGGCGACGGGGATGGGCGCACCGGTGAGGAGCTGGACCAGCGCGACGATGCTGTGCCAGCCGTTCGGGTAGAACGGGATGTCCGAGGTCGCGCCGATCTGGACGGCGGACGCGTCGGCGGTGTCGGTGGCCAGCTTGATCGCGTTGAGGTGGACGATGTTGTCGAGCGTCTGGGAGATGGCATCCGGTCGCCCGAACGCGACGACGAGCTGCACCCCGATCGCGAGGGCGCTCACCGCGAGGGCCACCGTCATGCCGACCGCGTGGGCCGGGCGGACGGAGACGACCTCGCCGGCCCGGAGCATCCGTCGCACGACGAAGGCGACGGCGGCGATCAGGACCGCGACGAGGGCGACAGGGAGCGGGGACCACGGCAGTCGCACGAAGTGGGCGACGTTGGAGGCGACCGCGAGGACCGTCACCGACATCGCCGGGACGAGCAGCCACGGGAGGACGTCGCGCACGTTCCACCCGGCGAGGCGGATGAGGATGCCGGGCAGGAGGACGGCGGCCAGTGCGACGGCGATCGACGGAAGCGCCGTCAGCCAGCTGCCGGACATGCGTCTCCCGTCTCGTCGGCAATAGCAAGCAATCGTAGCCGACGCCCCGGTGAGGGTCAGATCGGGCGCCCGGCTTCGTTGGGTAAAGTGATCTGTCGTTGCGCTCGACAGGCGCGGGCCGCGATGTCGGCCGCTCGATCACACGAAAGCGTATCTTCATGGATCTTCTCATCGTCGGCTCCGGCTTCTTCGGTCTCACGATCGCGGAGCGGGCCGCCGCTGCCGGCCGCAAGGTCACGGTCATCGACCGTCGCCACCACATCGGCGGCAACGCGTACTCGGCCGACGAGCCCGAGACGGGCATCGAGGTGCACCAGTACGGCGCGCACCTCTTCCACACCTCCAACCCGACGGTGTGGGAGTACGTGAACCGCTTCACGGACTTCACCAGCTACGTGCACCGCGTCTACACGACCCACAAGGGCGTCGTGTTCCCGCTGCCGATCAACCTCGGCACCATCAACCAGTTCTTCCAGGCCGCGTACACCCCGGGCGAGGCGCGCGCGCTCGTCCAGGAGCTCGCCGGCGAATTCGACGCCAAGGATGCCGCGAACCTCGAGGAGAAGGCGATCGCCCTCATCGGCCGTCCGCTGTACGAGGCCTTCATCCGCGACTACACCGCGAAGCAGTGGCAGACCGACCCGAAGGACCTGCCCGCCGAGGTCATCTCGCGACTGCCCGTGCGCTACACGTACGACAACCGCTACTTCAACGACACGTGGGAGGGTCTGCCCGTCGACGGGTACACCGCCTGGCTCGAGCGCATGGCGGACCACCCGAACATCGACGTCAAGCTCTCGACGGACTACTTCGACGAGTCGCAGCCGCTGAACAAGAAGGCCACCGTCGGTCAGGTGCCGGTCGTCTACACCGGCCCCGTCGACCGCTACTTCGACTACGCCGAGGGCGAGCTGTCGTGGCGCACGCTCGACTTCGAGCAGGAGGTCCTGCCGATCGGCGACTTCCAGGGCACCAGCGTCATGAACTACGCCGATGCGGACGCCCCGTACACCCGCATCCACGAGTTCAAGCACTTCCACCCCGAGCGCGCGGACCGCTATCCGACGGACAAGACCGTCATCGTCCGCGAGTTCTCGCGGTTCGCCACGCGCGAGGACGAGCCCTACTACCCGGTGAACACGCCGGAGGACCGCTCGGGCCTGCTCGCCTACCGCGAGCTCACGAAGGGCGAGCAGGGCGTGCACTTCGGCGGACGCCTCGGCACCTACCAGTACCTGGACATGCACATGGCGATCGGTTCCGCCCTGTCCATGTGGAACAACACGCTCAACGAGGGCTGAGATGACCGACACCGCTCGCCGCATCGCCGTCAACAACGTCGTCTTCCCCGTCGAGGGCGTCGCCGAGGTCTCTTCGCTGTACGTGGACACGGGGACCGGCGACGGCTCCCAGCCGGGCGAGGCCTACGAGATCGTCGGCCGCCGGTCGGTGCGCGTCTTCGCGCACAAGCGCATCTCGATGGGGACGTTCTTCAACGCGTTCCCCGCGAGCTACTGGCAGCGCTGGACGTCGGTCCGCGATGTGCGCCTCCGGCTGCAGCTGGAGGGCGAGGGGCTGGTCTCGGTCTACAAGTCGAGCGCGCGGGGCCGCTCGTCGGCGGTCGCCTCGAAGCAGTTCGAGAACGAGGTCGTGGAGTTCGACCTGCCGGTGCGCTCGTTCGTCGACGGCGGCTACTACTGGTTCGACCTCGCCTGCGCGCAGTCGGACGCGACGCTGGTGCAGGCCGAGTGGAGCGTCGAGGTCGACGAGGAGTGGGTCGGCGGTCGGGCCACCGTCGGCATCACCACGTTCAACCGTCCCACCTACTGCCTCGACCAGATCCGCGCCGTCGGGCAGAACACGTACATCCAGGAGGCCCTCGACCGCGTCATCGTCGTCGACCAGGGCACGCAGCTGGTCCAGGACCAGCCGGGGTTCGACGACATCGCCGCCGGACTGGGCGACCTCCTGCACGTCGTGCGCCAGCCGAACTACGGCGGGTCGGGCGGGTTCTCCCGGGCCATGCTGGAGTCGCTCGCCTCGTCGTCGAGCGACTACGTCCTGCTCCTGGACGACGACGCGATTAGCGAGCCGGAGGCCATCCTCCGCGCCGTGCGCTTCGCCGACTTCGCCGTCACGCCCACGATCGTCGGCGGCGGCATGCTCCACCTGGACGAGCGGGCCGTGCTGTACACCCAGGGCGAGGTCTGGGACGCCCGCAAGTCGTGGATGGTCGCCTCCGGCGACAGCGAGTACGACCACGACTTCGCCGAGGACACGCTGCGCGAGACGCCGGAGATCCACCGCCGGCTGAACGCGGACTTCAACGGCTGGTGGATGTGCCTCATCCCCGCGGAGATCCTGCGCCGCATCGGGCTCTCGCTCCCGGTCTTCCTCAAGTTCGACGACATCGAGTACTCGCTGCGGGCGGCACGCCACGGCTTCCCGACGGTGAGCCTCCCCGGCGTCGCGGTCTGGCACATGGCCTGGCACGACAAGGACCCCACCCGGACGTGGGAGGAGTACTTCATCCACCGGAACCGGGTCATCACCGGTCTGCTGCACTCGGACGTGCCGCGCGGCGGGTACCTGCCCCTCCACTCCTTCCTGGGCGACCTCAAGCTGCTGTTCATGCTGCAGTATTCGACGGTCCGCCTGCGCCACCAGGCGCTCGCCGACGTGTTCGCGGGTCCCGCGTCCCTGCCCGAGTGGCTGGGCTCCCGCCAGGGCGACGTCCGCGAGATGCGCACGCACTTCGTCGACGCCCGGGTGGTCGAGGACCTCTCCTCAATCCCGCCCGTGCGCCGGTCGTCGCGGGCCTTCCTCGGCACGGTCCGCCGGCCCACCAACCCGTTCGCCACGTTCGCCCTGGCCCTGCGGGTGGCGTTCCGTCAGCTCTTCGTGAAGGAGTCGCCGGGCAGCAAGCAGAACCCGGAGCGCATCATCCCGGCCCCCGACATCACGTGGTGGCGGTTCGCGGACATCGACTCGGCGCTGGTCACGGCGCCGGACGGCATCGGTGTCGCCTGGTACCAGCGGGACCGCAAGCAGATGCGCCGGTCGATCGTCCGCGGCGCGCTGCTGAGCCTCCGTCTCTCCGCACGCTGGAACGAGCTCTCCCGCCGCTACCGCAACGAGATGCCCGATCTGGTGTCCGCCGACGCCTGGCAGCGGATCTTCGGCGAGCACGCGCGATGACGGCCCGGACGTGCACTCGGCGTCCGGCTGAGGCCCGTCCGCTCTCCGACCGGCCGTCGACGACGGTCCGATCCGATTACCGCCCCGACATCGACGGGCTGCGCGCCCTGGCGATCCTGCTGGTGGTGGGGTACCACGTCTGGCTGGGGCGCGTCTCCGGCGGCGTGGACGTCTTCCTGATGCTCTCCGCGTTCTTCCTCACGCGGACGTTCCTCACCCGGATGCAGGCGGGTGTCCGCGTCTCGCCGCTGGAGCGGCTCGTCGGGGTGTTCCGGCGTCTGCTCCCCGCGGCGGCGGTCACCCTGCTCGCCGTCCTCGCCGCCGCACACGCCTTCTACCCGGCCTCGCGCTGGCCGTCGATCTGGGAGCAGACCTGGGCGTCGCTGCTCTACGTGCAGAACTGGGTGCTGTCCGCGGAGGCGGTCAACTACTACGTGCGCTCGGACATCCCCAGCCCGCTCCAGCACTTCTGGTCGCTGTCGGTGCAGGGGCAGGCCTTCGTCCTCTGGATCGTCCTCCTCGCGGCGTGCCAGGTCGTCGTGCGCCGGTGGTCGCTCGCGCCGGCCCGCGTCGTGGGTACCACCTTCGGCGTCGTGTTCGCGGCGTCGTTGGCCTACTCCGTCATCCGGACGGCCACCGTCCAGGAGGCGGCGTACTTCGACACCTTCGCCCGGCTGTGGGAGTTCGCGGCCGGCTCCCTGCTCGTCGTCGCCCTGCCCCTGCTGCGCCTGTCGGCGCCGGTGCGCGTCGTCCTCGGCTGGCTGGGCCTGATCGGCCTGGTGTCGGTGGGGATGCTGCTCGACG
>VGAV01000045.1 GCA_016870695.1 Actinomycetota bacterium
CGCGTACAGCTATCCGACGGGGTGGGTCCGGGTACCGCACAAGCCGCTCACGCCCGAGCTGCGCGACGATCTGCAGCTGCAGGGATACACGATGGCGCGCGTGCGCCGGGGACTGTTCGGGCAGCGGGAGGTCTCGCTGCGCCAGCCCGCGCCGCGACGCTGAGGCCTTTCGGGAGCGAGCGCGGTGACCGACCGAGATCCGATCGGTCACCGACGCTGCTGAGCCCCCACCGTTCCCTTCCCGACGCCCCCGCGCCGGTGCGCTCAGCCTCGACCAAAAGCCGACCGTGCACACGCCGTTGACGCCCGCGGCCGGGGGCGATAGTGGGCGCTGTCGGCGTGGCATCCCTTCTCCGTCCGCGGAAAAAGATCGACGTCGCGCGTGACGAATCGGCGACTCGACCCGTCTCCCCGGTAAGCGAACCTCGCTCGGCCCGCGGACACGATCCCGGGTCACGACGTACACGGGAAGGACACTCCGATGGCTGAGGAAAACCAGACCACCACGACGGCCGGTCGCGTCGACCGCGCATTCTCGAACACGCCCGGCGGATCGGGCACCGCGGGCAAGACCACGATCGCCGACGGCGTCGTGTCGAAGGTCGCGGGCATCGCCGCGCGGGAGATCCCGGGCGTGTACGCCCTCGGCGGTGGTGGAGCCCGTGCCCTCGGCGCGATCCGCGACGCCGTCAACGCGACCGACCTGACCCAGGGCATCAAGGTCGAGGTCGGCGAGACCCAGGTGGCCGCCGACGTGACCATCGTCGTCGAGTACCCGGCGCCCATCCAGGACGTCGCCACCCAGGTCCGCGACCACGTCGCCGACGCCATCCACCGTCTCGTCGGCCTCGAGGTCGTCGAGGTCAACGTCGACGTGAACGACATCCACATCGCCGGAGACGACGACAACAACGAAGAAAGCTCGCGAGTCCGATGAACCCCACCTACACCGGAGCCCTCGTCGGGCTCGTCCTTGCCGTCTCCGCCCTCCTGTTCGGCTTCTGGGGCTTCATCCTCGTCGCCCTGTTCATGGCCATCGGCGCCGTCGTCGGCCGCGTCGTGTCGGGTCAGATCGACATCCGCAACGTCGTCAACGCCTTCACCGGGCGGAGCACGTCATGACCACCGCACTCACCGGGGCAGCGACCACCGCTGCCCCGGCGGGTCCCGGGACCACCGCCTCCCCGGCGAACGGCCGCATCGACGTCGCCGACCGCGTCTACCGCAAAGCCGCCGAACAAGCCGCCGCCGAGGCCATCGGCATCGACCGCGCCGACGTGAAGATCGACATCACCGGATCCCGCGACACCGTCATCGTCCGCGTGTCCGCCCCCTTCCCCATCCCCCGGCTGGATGACACCCCCGCCATCTCCACCACCGTCCCGGTGCTGGAAGCGGCCCGCGGCATCCAAGCCGACCTCCACACCCGCCTGACCCGCCTGTTCGGCACCGAGGTCTCCCGGGTGGACATCACCCTCACCGGGGCCACCACCCCGAAACGAAAGCGAGTGCGCTGATGACCGACACCACCCTCCGCACCGTCGTACGCCGCGAGACCCACTCCCCCCGCACCGGCGCCATGCTCACCGTCGTCATCCTCCTCCTCCTCGCCCTGGTCTACGCCGGCATCGAGATCGTCCTGGCCCTCACCGGCCAGAGCCCCCTCCTGATTGCCCCCGGACCCGCCCTTCAAGCCACCGTCGACGCGCCGGACGCGCTCGCACCCGCGGCGCTCTACGTCATCGGGGCCGGACTGGTCATCGTCGGCGTGATCGTCCTGGTGCTGGCGCTCAAGCCCGGGCGCCTGTCGCGTCACGAGATGACCTGGGGCGAGCGTGCCGTCGTCGTCGACAACGGCGTCGTGGCATCCGCTCTCGCCCAGCACCTCAGCACCGAGTCCGGCATCGCGCGCGACGACATCGTCGTGGGGGTCGCGCACCGCTCGGTCGACATCACGGTCCGCCCGCCGCTCGGCGTCCCCGTTGATCAGGCGCAGCTGCGCCGCATCGTCGAGCAGGAGATCGCCGGATACGAGCTCGTCCCCGCCGTCCGGACGCACCTCAGCGTGCGTCGCCCCGAAGACAAGGAAGCCCGATGAACGCCACGCGCCGCGGACTCAACCGCTTCATCCTCTTCATCGTCTCCGTCGCCCTCATCGCGACGGGAGGACTGCTGCTCGCCACGGCCCTCCTCCCCGGCGGACGTGACGCCTGGACCTCCGTCGTCGTCGGATTCCAGGGCTGGCTCGTCGGCATCGGCCGCGAGAGCGCCGGGTGGGGCGCCGTCGCCGCGATCGCCGTCCTGGCAATCGTCCTGATCGTCCTCGCCGCCGCGGCCGTGCGCGGTCGCCGGGAGGCTCCCCTGCAGTCCGCGGGTAGCGAGAGCACGGCGGGGCGCATCACGATCACCGACGGCTTCGCCTCGCAGGCCATGCAGAACGCCCTCGGCGAGCGCGATGAGATCCTCAGCGCCCGGATCACCTCCGGCGAGGTGGATAAGGAGTCCGTCCTGCACGTCGCCGTCACACCGCGCCAGAACACGTCGCCCCGCCAGGTGGTCGAATACGTCGATACGCTCGTCGGCAACCTCGCCACGCTCACCGGGCGGGAGCTGCGTACCTACATCTCGGTCCACTCCGGACTGCGCGCCAAGCTCGCCCGTGACAACACGAGACTCAACTGACATCCCCGAAGGAGGAGTCATGACCGACACCACCACCGCCGAGCGTGCTCCGCTCGAGGCTCTCGCCGGCACCGTCGCCACGGCGGCCACCGGCGTGGACGGCGTCCACGCACTCGGCAGCCTGCTGCAGCGCACGTCCGACGCCGTCCGCGCGCGGGTGGGCCTGACCGGCGCCGTCCCCGGCGTCAAGATCGACGACGACCGCGCCGCGGGCCTGACCGCCACGGTCTCCGTCGTCGTCGACTACCCGCACCCGCTGCGCGAGGTCGCCGACGCGATCCGCACCGAGGTGCGTGCCGCCCTCACGCCGGTCACCGCGCGCACGGTCGACGTGGACGTGATCGTCACAGGCGTCTTCGGCCCGAACGACACCGAGCCCAACCTCGAGGCCGTTGCCGGCACCGTCAAAGAGACTCCGGATGCCGCCCCCGAAGCCCCCGCCGACGACACCGTGCAAGCCGAGGACACCGTGACCGTCGACGAGGCCGCCCGCCTGGAGCCCGTGACCGCCGAGAAGGCCACTACCGACGACGAGGCCGCCGAGGCGGAGCTCGTCGACCGGGAGACCGTGGATGCCGAGGGGCCGCGCCGCCACGACGACTCCTCCCCCGCCGAGATGACGGTCGAGGAGCGTGCCGATGTCGATGAGATCATCGCCGACGCCCTGGTCGACGCCGCCGCCGACATCGAGGACGCCGCCCATCGCGCACGGGCACAGGCGAAGACGGACGAGGCCTGACATCGCTCCCCGGGGCCCCGGCCTCCGACCTTCTCCCGGTCGGACGTCGGGGCCCTCGCGTGGGCCCGATCGCCCGAGCCCGCCGGCGCAGACGGTTGTCATCCGCCGCCCGCAACCGCGCGGACGACATGCGCAGCCTCCGCGGGAAGGGGGTTGAGTCGGACCGCCGCGCTCTGCACAGTGGAGCGCACGGTACGTTCCCGTCGGTACTGGCCCTCCGACCCCCCGGAGCACCGCACGGGCGCGGGTCGAAGGAGGCCACCATGGGTCGATTCATCTTCGAGCAGACGGTGAAGGTGGAGTTCGAGGACAGGTTGCTGTCGCATCTCGAGCACGTCATCACCTCGAAGCTGAGGCGGTCGGAGTCGTTCACGTTCTCCTGGAAGGAGGACGTCAGCGTCGGCGGAGGACGGACCACCATCTGGGTGCATCCGCAGTCCGTCCTGATGTTCAAATTCCACGGCAGTCGTTCGCCACGGCTGAACCCGCTGTGGCTGCAGGCGCTCATGCACACGGCGAACGGTCCGCACGGACTGTACGTGGTGGCCGAGCCGCCGGCGTCGACGCGGGGAGCGGAGTCCGCGCCGCCGATGACGTTCCGCCTGGTGGCGGAGGGGATGGCGTCGGAGGCGACGCCGGAGACGACGACACTGCATCGGCGCTGATCCTCACGTCCGAGGGACGGTTCGAGGCGGAGGCGTTCTCGAGACCGTCGCAACCTCGTATGAGACGATCTTCTGCGTGATCGATGAACTCGAGGACTCTCCGCCCCGACGCTCGCGCGAACAGCTCCAGGCCTGGGTCGAAGAATTCCGCGCCCAGGGGCACCTGGTCGCGGGCAGCATCTCCGTCGCGCAGCAGGAGGACGCCGACGGCCGTGACACCGGCCTGGTGGTCCTGAAGCTGTCGAACGCCAACGCGTCGATCTATATGCAGCCCATCGGCTACGACGAGCCCCTGTGGGAGGCGACCCTGACCGGCCGCCCCGACGACCTCACGCTCTCGCCCCACCACATCGCCTCCCTCGCCGCCGAGCTCGTCGTCGCCGGCAACCTGTGCTCGTACCTGCAGTGGCGGTCGCTCGAATGGGACCGCCGGAGCGGCACCCACGGCGACTGACGTCACTCGTTCGCGCCGCCGCCGCGACGTCCCGCCGGTGAGCTGAGCGCTGAGTTGGCGCAGATGTACGCCGCAGCGGGCGTCGGGCGTACATCTGCGGCACGTCACGGCATCCCGGCAGGGTCGCGCGAGGTCGCGACGAAGGGCCCCGATGCTTCGGGGCCCTTCGCCGGCGGTCCGGCCGAGGCCGGTGCGCGCCGCTCTCGGTGGCAGTGCCACCGTCTTCGCTCCGCCCCCACGCGGAACGAAGGGCACAAAGCCGGCCGGGGCCGACCCTGCGGTCTTCGACGCGGGATGTCGACCTGCCCGCCATCACCCCTGTATTGGGCATGTCTAACATCCTCGGCCATCCTATGCCCGTTCACTGCGACCGGGAAGTCGAGTCTCGCGACGTCACATGCTCATGACGAGGGAGCCGCCAGGAACCGGGCCGTGGCGGCCTGCCAGGAGGCGGCATCCACGTTCCACCCCGTCGTGTGCCCCCCGCCCGAGGTCACGAGCTCGGCAGCCGGGGCGCCCTCGACGAAGCGGCGCGACGAGGCCAGGGGCACGGACCAGTCGCGCGTGCCGTGATGGACGAGCACGGGATGCCGCACCTCCGGGGCCCGCGCGACGAAGTCCGCGTCATCCAGGTCGACGGGGGTGTCCAGCCCCAGGGCCCGCGGGCGACGGAGCCAGCGCGCGGCGCTCGCGGCCGCCGCCTGAGGGAGGTGCGCCGCTGTGACGTTGGCCGCGAGGACGGCGCGCCAGTCGAGCACGGGCGAGTCCAGGACGATCCGGTCGATCCGCGCGGCCCAGGCCCCGTCGGCCGCCAGCCGCAGGCAGAGCTGCGCTCCCATCGACCACCCGAAGAGGACGAACCGGCGGACACCGACGTCGTCGAGGAGACGGAGCGCGTCGACGAGGTCGTCGGTCTCCGTCAGGCCGAGGTGGGACCGCCCGCGACCGAGACGGCGTCCGTCGAGCGTATTGCGGTAAGCGGGGACGAGCGACGGCAGTCCCGCCGCGGTCGCCGCCGCCACTCCGCGCAGCGTGCCCGCCCGTGTGGAGCCCAGTCCGTGGAGGTGCACCGCGACCAGCGGGGCGTCGGCGACATCGCCCACCTGCCAGGCGTCCCCTGCCGGGAGACGGTGCGTTCGCGTGCCCGCGGGGGGAGAGGGATCGACGATCCCCGTCCAGGACACCCGCGATCCCGGCGGTGGCGGGGACGAGCCCGGGGCGAGGTCCCACGTCGCCCGCGCCGCGTCGACCCGAGGGAAGCCGCGGACGCGCGCATGCCCTCCTCCGGCGACGAACAGACCCCAGTCCCCCGGGACGGTCGTCGACGGGGTGGCATCCAGGGTCACCGTCGTCGGCCCCGAGGAGTGGACGGTCAGGGGATGCCGCCGGGGATGCGGCGGCGCGGTCAGCCGGCGAGCGACGAGGTACCCGAGCACGGTCAGGCTCCGGCGAGCAGCCGCTCCTCGGCGGTGCGCAGGAGCGCGCGCTGGTCGTCGTCGAGGGCGAAGTCGTTCCTGCCGTCCATCGCGGCGTCCCGGATTTCGATGATCCGGCGATGCAGGCGGAGCTCGGGGTCGGCGCGCGCAGGTTCGACACCGGGAGCCGGGCGGGCGGACACCGCCTCGCTCCAGAGGGGGGCCAGCCGGTCGACGAAGGAGCGGATCTCGCGGGATCGGCGCACCTCCGTCACCCATCGTCCGATCGGCGCGACGGCGAGCCCGCCCGCGAGGAACACGAACGTCAGCACCTGGAAGAGGTAGTACGTGGGCCGCCACGGCTCGGCGGCGGACAGGCCGCCCGTCAGCTGCGCCCCGTTCATGACGAGCACGTTCAGCGAGAGCAGCAGGACGCAGAGCGAGCCGGTGATGAGCAGGACGGCGGCGACCCTCTCCCGCCGCAGGACGGCGGAGCGCAGCGTCGCCGCCGACGCCCGCGCGAGGGCGGTGAAGACGTAGATGAAGTAGACGTACTGGGTCGACGAGTAGACGGCCGCCGCCGGGTGGTCGCCGTAGACCCGCATGAAGCTGGCCGTCGTCCCGCCCTCGTGGGGCACGAGGACGAAGGCGACCGTCGTCACCAGGATCGCCGCGGTCAGCGCCGCACGCGCGGGCCACCCACCCAACGACGGCTGCGCGCCCGCGCGGGAGACCCCCTTCGCGAGGTAGTGCACGCCGAACATCAGCGTGATCGCGCTGATCAGGTGGACGACGTCACGGGCGCCGAACCAGCCGTCCACGACGAAGTACAGATCGTCGTCATTGAGCATCATCGTGACCGCGATCGTGACAGCCGCGTAGAGCACCGAGCGCTCCTTCCGTGCACGGCGGAACACGACCAGCACCCCCACCAGCGTCCACATCAGGGAGCTGACGACGAGCTCGACCATCAGCCGAACACCTCCGAGAAGGGGGTCGGCCGCTTGCGGCGCAGGGACGTCGCGAGGATGTCCGCCAGCCGCTCCGCGGCGATCTCGACGTCGTCGTTCAGGGCGTCGCGGGCGAGCGCCTTGATGACGGTGGCGTCCTCGTAGCCGGACAGCACCGCTCCGGTCACATAGCCCGCCCCGTCGACGCGGTCGTGGAGCAGCAGCATGTGCGCGAGCTCGTGGAGGATGAACTGCTCGCGGTGCAGGGCCGACTCGCTGGCGGCGTGCAGGATGATGTCGCGGTCGTCGGCGGCGAGCCACAGCCCGCACAGCGCGTTGTCCTCGTGTGTGAGACCGGGAAGCTCGTGGATGGAGAGCGGCTTGCCCCGGGCCGCTTGCACGCGCTCGATCAGTTCGGCGAGGGTGATCCCCGGCTCGATGGCGACGGGGAGGTGCGGGGTCTCGGGCGCGATCCGGTCCATTTTGCTACCCGGCGTCGAGCTTCGCAGTGTCGGGCCGGGCGGTGCGAGCCGTCTCCTCGTCGAGGAAGCGGGTGATGGCGCCGAGCGTCTCGGGCGAGAGGTCGCCGAGCGTGCGTGCGGCGTACGAGCGGACCCGCGCGGCGCGCATCGCCCGGACGAGGTCCAGTTGCGCGGTCACGTCGTCGGGGGTGCCCGGCTCGCCGCGGAGGTATCCGTGCGGCACGCCGAAGAAGTCCGAGAGGGCGTCCAGCAGGGCGACGTCCTCGGTGTAGCGGTGGCCGTTCAGGACGTAGGACCACCGCGCGCGCGACAGCGTCAGGCCGCGCGAGGTGACGAACTCGTGGATCTCCGTGAACGTGACCTCGCGCCCCGAGCGCGCCTCGGCGACGTCCATGAGCGTGCGCAACCGGTTGGCCAACAGCTCCGTGGCGCGGCGGGTCTCGTCGTCGTCGCGCGGGCTCATGCGTGCCGGCCTCGCGCCGCGCGCCGCGCACGCACGACGGCGGTGCGGGCGTGAGCGGGGGTCATCATCCCAGCAGCCTAGCGCCGACCGGGCAGGAGGATCGCCGTGGGGCCCCGGCCCGGTGGCATCCATCGCCCGCGCCCCGCCGGGAGGCGCCCGCGCGTCTCAGGACGGCGGCGTCTCGGGTACGCCCTGGCGGCGCACGCGGAACCACACGGTGAGCTCGCGGACGGCACGGGCGACGGTCGACTCGTCCCCGGACTCGAGGTCGTCGAACGTGTCGCGGAAGCCCTCCGGCGCGTCCCCGGCCGGCACGCCGATGGGCTCGTAGCCCATCGTCCAGTCACCGAAGCTGCGTTCGGCGATCGGCTCGCGCAGCAGCACCCGCATG
This sequence comes from Actinomycetota bacterium, assembly GCA_016870695.1. Taxonomy (GTDB): domain Bacteria; phylum Actinomycetota; class Actinomycetes; order Actinomycetales; family Microbacteriaceae; genus Microbacterium. Next base: position 8,242 of record VGAV01000045.1, read on the forward strand.
TCGGCGTGCCGCGAATCCCGGCCGATCGTCGCCATCAGGCCGTCGATGACGGTTGACGGTCCCTCCAGCACCTGGATGAAGCGCCCGCCCCGGTAGAGCAGCATCCCGGTGAGGTCGGCGGCGGAGTTGTTGGCACGGCTCTGCCGCAGCAGGTCCGACAGCGCGCTCGAGTCGAAGGGCTGGGTCGCGGTGCTGGTGTACACCACCGTCGCGAGAGCGTCCTGGGTCATCGCGTCGCCTTTCACCGGGTCTGTCGCAGCTCGAGGGGCGTCTCGGGCGGGGTGGCCTCGGAGACGGCCGACATGGCCGCCGTCAGCCCGCGGAACCGGCCCACCATGCGGGAGAACGAGTCGAAGGCGAGGAACGTGCCGTCCGACTGGCGGTCGATGTAGCCGAGGAACTCCCCTCGCCGACTGCCGACGTGGAAGCCGTCCTCGACGCGTGCCCACGTCACCCCCGTGCCGGAGCGGGACATCGCCGTCATGCCGGACCTCTCTCGCTCTCGTATCGGGGACCAGCCGACGATAACGCGCGGCCCTTCCGGCCACGGGGACTTGACATGCCCCCGCGCGATCCGTCACCGCAGCTGCGCGAGCACCTGCTCCGCATCGTCGGTGCCGGATGCCTCGGCGATCCGCCCCCGCGTCAGGCGGTACATCGCGAACGAGGCGATGTTCACGCGCCGCCGAGTCGGCGCCACGTGCCGGAACGTCCCCGTGTGGGTGCCGGCACCGCGGAGATGCACCGCGAGACGGTCGTCCTCGACGATGACCTGGATACGGCGCCATCGCCAGTCCGGGAAGCCGCGGACGAGCTCGGCGTAGTCGTCGACCCAGGCGTCCGCCCCCGCCGGCAGATGGGCGCGTCGCACGCCCGGCTCGAGGAGCGCGCGCAGGTCGTCGAGGTCATGACGGTTGAGGACCTCGAGCATCTCGGCGAACCATTCGCGCGTCTCCCACGGTTCCATCGACTCATTATCGACGGCGCGTCCGGGCGTCCGCCGGTGACGCTGTCCGGTTCGCGCAGCGCGGCGCGAGCGCTCCGGCCCGCCGGTAGCCTGGCGCGGGATGCCGCAGGGTCGCGGCATCCGGAACCTCGAGGGAGAGACAGTGGCACGACGGTCGGCGGTGGTCGTACGCGGCGGGTGGGACGGTCATCATCCCGTGGCCGCGACGGAGATGTTCCTGCCGTTCCTGCAGGAGAACGGCTTCGACGTGCGCATCGAGGACTCCCCGCGGGTCTACGGGGACGCGGCGGTCATGGACCGCGCCGATCTCATCGTGCAGTCCCTGACGATGGGCGAGGCGGACGCGGAGAGCCTCGCCGGTCTGCGGCAGGCGGTCGAGGCGGGCACCGGCCTGGCCGGGTGGCACGGCGGGATCGTGGATGCCTTCCGCGCGAGCGCGGACTACCTGCAGCTCGTGGGCGGGCAGTTCGCCGCCCACCCCGCCGCGGACCCCGGCGAGCGCCTCGGCGACGGGTCCGACTTCTTCGTCGACCACCGGTACGAGACCACCGAGGGGGGCCGTGCCCACGAGATCACCCGCGACGTCGGGGACTTCTCCCTCCGCACCGAGCAGTACTGGGTGCTCCACGACGACGCGAACGACGTGCTGATGACGACGACGCACCCCGTCCGGGCGCACGAGCCGTGGCACCGGCCGATCGTCTCGCCCGCCGTGTGGACGCGGTCGTGGGGCGCGGGGCGGGTCTTCGTGGCCACGCCGGGGCACGACCCGGAAGTGCTGGCGGACCCGCACGTGCGGACCATCGTGGAACGGGGGCTGCTGTGGGCGGCGCGGTGACCGGGGGGCGCGACGGCGGGCGGCCGGTCGCCCGGCTCGGGCTCGTCGGCCTCGGCGTCATCAGCGAGCAGTACCTGGCGACCCTGCGCGACCACCCGGCCGTGGCCGTCGTCGCCGTCGCCGACCTTCGGGCCGACCGCGCGGCCGAGGTCGCGGCCTCCCTGCCCTCCTGCCGGGCGTGCACCCCGGAGGAGCTCCTCGCCGCCGACGACCTCGATCTCGTCGTGAACCTGACCGTCCCGGCCGCGCACGCCGACATCGCCCGCGCGGCGATCGCCGCCGGCACCGCGGTCTTCGGCGAGAAGCCGCTCGCGACGACGTTCGCCGATGCCGCGCTCGTCATGGCCGAGGCCCAGGCCGCCGGTGTGGCCGTCGGCAGTGCGCCGGACACGGTACTGGGCACGGGCGTCCAGACCGCGCGGGCCGCGGTGGAGGCCGGGCTGATCGGCACGCCCACCGCGGCGAGTGCGACCTGGGTGTCGCCGGGCCACGAGAGGTGGCATCCGAATCCGGACTTCTATTACCTCGCCGGGGGCGGTCCCCTGTTCGACATGGGGCCGTACTACCTGACGTCGTTGGTGCACCTGCTCGGCCCCGTCGCGTCGGTGATCGGCGAGGCCTCCCGCGGCCGCGGTCATCGGGCGATCGGCGCCGGGCCGCGCGCCGGCGAGCGCATCCCGGTCGAGATCGACACGCATGTCACGGGCGTGCTCCGTCACGCGTCGGGCGCGCTGTCGACGGTCGCCTTCAGCTTCGACGCGGCGGGCTCGGCGGGCAGCCCCATCGAGGTGCACGGGGAGACCGGGTCGCTCGCGGTGCCCGATCCCAACTACTTCGACGGCACGGTCCGCCATCTGCGCGCCGGGGCCGACGCGTGGGAGGAGCTCCCGGCGTCGGCCGGGTACGTCGCCGCCGGGCGCGGGATCGGCGTGCTCGACATGATCCGGGATGCCACCGGCTCGCGCCCCGGCTCCGGGAGCGGCGCGGGCGATGGCGGCAGCGGCGCGGCGACCGTCGCCCCCGGCGGACGCGCGAGCGGCGAGATGGCGCTGCACGTGACGGAGATCATGACGGCGCTCTCCGCGTCGGCGGAGCACGGGCGGCGCGGGATGCTCGACACCACGGTCGTCGTTCCACCGCTCGTGCCTCTGACCCCCGAGGCGGACTGGCG
>VGAV01000046.1 GCA_016870695.1 Actinomycetota bacterium
GCGAGCAAGAACCTCGGCGAGGTGCCGGGCGTCGTGGTGGCCGCCGCGCTGCTGGTCGACTACGTCCTCACGGTCGCGGTGTCGGTGGCATCCGGAGTCGACAACATCATCTCGGCCATCCCCGAGTTGAACCCCGCCCGCGTCGAGATCGCGGTCGGGTTCGTCATCCTCATCGTCATCGTCAACCTCCGCGGAGTGCGCGAGGCGTCGTCGGTGTTCGCGATCCCGACCTACCTGTTCATCGGCTCGGTCGCACTGATGATCGTCGTGGGCCTCGGTCGCACTCTGCTCGGCGACGCGCCCGTCGCCTCGAGCGCCGAGTTCGGCGTGGAGGCCGAGTCGCTGACCCAGGTGGCGCTGATCCTGCTCGTGCTCCGCGCGTTCTCGAGCGGCTGCTCCGCGCTGACCGGTGTCGAGGCCGTCTCGAACGGCGTGCCCGCGTTCCGCAAGCCGAAGATCCGCAATGCGCAGACCACGCTCACCCTGATGGGCACCATCGCGATCCTCCTGTTCTCGGGTCTGACCGCGCTCGCGCTCATCGCGAACGTGCACTACGCCGAGAACCCCTGCAACCTCATCGGCTTCGACTGCGCCAACAACCCGCAGCCGAGCCTCATGGCGCAGGTCGCGGCGGCCACCTTCGGGTCGGGCAGCATCATGTTCTTCGTCATCCAGGCGGCCACCGCGTGCGTGCTGCTCCTGGCGGCCAACACGGCCTTCAACGGCTTCCCCCTGCTGGGCTCGGTCCTGGCGCGCGACGGGTACGCGCCGAAGGCGCTGAACACGCGCGGCGACCGGCTGGTGTACTCCAACGGGATGGTCATCCTCGGCGTCGTCGCCATCGGCGTGCTGATCGTCTACCAGGCCAACCTCACGACGCTGATCCAGCTGTACATCATCGGTGTGTTCGTCTCCTTCTCGCTCGGGCAGATCGGCATGGTCCGCCACTGGCGCCGGGCGCTCCGCGACATGCAGAAGCTCCCGGAGGAGGCCCGCCGGCAGCAATCGGCGCAGTACGAGCGCCGTTCGACGATCTCCGGCCTGTGGATCAACTCGGTCGGCGCGAGCCTCACGGTCGTGGTGCTGCTGATCGTCACGGTGACGAAGTTCGTCCACGGGGCCTGGCTGATCTTCATCGCCATCCCGATCCTCGCCGTCCTCATGATCGGCGTGAACCGGTACTACCGCGACGTCGAGCACGAGATCCGCATGGACGACAGCGTGCACTTCGGCTCGTCGGGCGACGTGGCCATCATCCTCGTGAACCGCCTGCAGAAGCCCGTCATGAAGGCGATCGACTACGCCCTCGCCGCGAACCACGAGAAGACGCTCGCCGTCCATGTGGCGATCACGGAGGAGGAGTCGACGGCGTTGCAGAAGGACTGGGCCGCGCGCGACATGCCCATTCCGCTCGTCATCATCGAGTCGCCGTACCGCGCGTACACGTCACCGGTGACCGCCTTCATCAAGAAGTACCGCGAGAAGCACGGCGCCTCGGTCGTCACCGTCTATCTGCCGCAGTACATCGTGGGCCACTGGTGGGAGTCGATCCTGCACAATCGCCGCTCGCGGCGCCTCGCCCACCAGCTGATGCTGGTGCACGGCGTCTCGATCACGCTCGTCCCGTGGCTGCTGGACTCGTCCGAGCTCATCTACGGACGTCGGTCCCGCCCGCTCCCCGGCCAGCAGCGCGGTGGACAGCCGGTCGCCGAGGTGCCGGCGCATCGTCCGCGGAAGTCCGCCGCGGGCGAGCCACCCACGCCGTAGGACTCGAGGATGCCCCCGCCCCGCCGGCGGGGGCATCGCTGCGTGCACACGAGCCGCCGCACGGGGATGTGCGCAGGAACCGGCGGGGGCGCATGAGCCGCCCCCACGGGCGTGCCCACCGGAGCCGGCGCACGGGTGATGCGCAGGCCGGTTCGTGCGACAATGCATCGCTGCACCCGAACACCGAAGGACCCCCCGATGCCATTTCACAGCAAGCGCACGCTCGAGCATTGGATCGCCGAATTCATCGACGCGCGCAGTGGCGGCGAGGACATCCGCGTCGCCGTGCAGGACGGCGAGGACGGACAGGACACCGGCCTGGTGGTGGTCCCCCTCGAGAACGCCCCCAACACCGTCTGGATCGAGCCGCGCGCCACGGGCGACGACCTCACCTGGCACGTGCTTATCGAGCCGTCGACCGAGACGCTGGAACTCACGAGCTTCGAGCTGAACGGGCTCACGCACGAACTGCAGATCGCGGCCGAGGTGTGCGCGTTCCTGCAGGAGAAGTCGCTCGGTCACTTCGAGCCCGCGGCATCGCCGGAGTCGTCGCCCGAGGCGTCCCCCGCCGGCTGAGCCGCGGATCAGGCGGCCCAGCCGGGGTCGCTGCGTTGACGTGCGCACGGTGGCTCCGGTGAACGGTGCACTCACGGGAGGACGACGACCTTCCCCGCGATGCGGCCCGCGGCGGCTTCGGCGTGGAGCGCCGGCAGGTCGGTGAGCGCGATGCGCCGACCGACCTCGACCGTGAGACTCCCGTCGTCGACGAGGGAGACGAGCTCGGACAGACGCTCGCGATTCGGCAGAACGAAGACGGTCGCCGCACGCACTCCGCGGGAGTCGTCGCCGGGAGTGGCGATGAAGGCCGTGGTGCTGACGACGGCGCCGCCGTCACGCACCGCGGCGACGTACGACGCGAACTGATCGGGATCGAGGGGGGCCAGATTCAGGAGCACGTCGACCTGCGCGTCGAGGGCCGTCAGGAGGTCCGTCTCGGTGTGGTCGATGATCTCGTCGGCTCCGGCGTCACGGACGGCGTCCCTGCTGCGGGGACTGGCCGTCGCGATGACGTGGTTGCCGGCGCGCTTCGCGAGCTGAATCGCGTACTTGCCGACGACGCCGCCCGCACCGACGATGAGGACCCGCTGGCCGGCTTCGAGCCGACCCTCGTCGAAGAGCGCCTGCCAGGCGGTCAGAGCGACCGACGGCAGAGCGGCCGCGTCGGCGAGAGGGATCGTCGTCGGGGCGGCGACGACGGCGTCGGCGAGAGCCAGCACGTACTCGGCGGCGCCCCCGTCACGCACCATGGGCAGGAAGGCGACGATCGCATCGCCGACGGCGAGCCCGTCGACGCCCTCACCCACCGCATCGATCGTGCCAGAGACGTCGTAGCCCGGAATGTGCGGAAGTTCGACCGGAATCGGGATCGTCCCGCCTCTCATGCCGGCGTCGGCCGCGTTGTACGCGGACGCGGCAACGCGCACCCGCACCTGCCCTGCCGCCGGAACGGGCCTCTCGACGTCGCGGTAGTGGAGGACCTCGGGTCCGCCGATCTCGGAGTACTGCACTGCCTTCATGGTCTCGCCTTTCGTTATTGCTTCCAATTCGAAGCATCTGAGGCGAAGGTATCACTGCTTCGAACTCGAAGCAACTGGTAGGGTCGGAGCATGTCCGATGCACCCGCGGCTCTGACGCCGACCCAGCTCAGCGCCTATCTCGCGTTCACGGAGGTGGGCAGCCTGCTCCGTCCCGCGGTCGAGAAGCAGCTGCGCGACACCGGCGACCTCAGCTACATCCAGTTCCAGCTCCTCGCCCGCCTGGGCGACACCCCTGATGGCCGTCTCCGGATGACCGACCTCGCCGACGGCGTCGTCTACAGCCGCAGCGGACTCACCTATCAGGCGCAGCTGCTCGAGCAACGCGGCCTGATCGCCCGTTCACCGTCGCCGGACGACGAGCGCAGCACCGTCGCCTCGATCACCGACGCCGGTCGCGGCATCCTCCGGACCGTGTTCCCCGGCCACATCGCCACGGTTCACGGACTCCTCTTCACGCCGCTCGACGACGAGGACGCGGACGACCTCGCGCGCATCCTCGGACACGTCACCGCCCACCTCCGCGCATCCCCGCGGCGGTCGGCGACCCGTCGCCGCGCGACGTGACCTGCGTGTCCGCGCGTCGCCCGTGCCGCGTAAGGGCACCATATGCGTCCGTCAGGGAGCCGTAGGGAAAGCGTAAGGGCGCCGCAGCGAAGACCTCCCCGGGAGTTGGATCGACAGACGTGCCGCCCCGCGGCGCCCGCCCCGTGCGGACCGTCCCGAACCTGGAGTCGTCGTGCTCGATGTCGTCTTCCTCGCCGCGATCGGCGCGCTCTTCGCGCTGGTCGTCCTCGTCGCCAAGGGGGTGGAGCGGCTGGACTCCCCGCCCTCCGCGACCCGTGAGAGCGCCGGGAGGAACCGCCCGTGATGGTCATCTCCGTCATCGCCGCGATCCTCGCGATTGCCGCCGTGGCCTACCTCGTCGTCGCGCTCGTCCGCCCCGAGAAGTTCTGACATGGATGCGGCATCCCTCTGGTCCATCGTCCTGACCAGCCTCACGCTCGTCGCCGCCCTCGCGCTGGTGCACCGCCCGCTCGGCGACTACATCGCCCGCATCTACACCGGCGAGCGCGACCTCGCCCTGGAGCGGGGCGTCTACCGTCTCATCGGTGTCGACCCGCGAGGCGCGCAGACCTGGCAGGCCTACCTGCGCTCGGTCCTGCTCTTCTCGGTCGTGGGGGTCGTGTTCGTCTACGCGATCATGCGCCTGCAGCCCCTGCTGCCGTTCTCGCTCGGCCTGACCGCCCCGGGAGAGGCGCTGTCGTTCAACACCGCCGTCTCGTTCGTCACGAACACCAACTGGCAGTCGTACTCGGGCGAGACCACGCTCGGCTACACCGTGCAGTTCCTCGCGCTCACGGTGCAGAACTTCGTCTCCGCCGCGGTGGGCATCGCCATCGCGATCGCCCTGGTTCGGGGCTTCGCGTACCGCCGCAGCGGCGTCATCGGCAACTTCTGGGTCGACCTCGTCCGCGGCACGTTCCGCCTGCTCCTGCCGTTCGCCGTGGTCATGGCCGTGGTCCTCGTCGCCGGCGGCGTCAGCCAGAACCTGAACGGATTCACGGATGCCACCACCCTGGCCGGCACGACCCAGTCGCTGCCCGGCGGGCCCGTCGCCTCGCAGGAGGCGATCAAGATGATCGGCACCAACGGCGGCGGCTTCTTCAACACGAACTCGGCACACCCGTTCGAGAACCCCGCCCCCTGGACGAACCTGCTCTCGATCTTCCTGATGCTGGCGATCCCGTTCTCGCTGCCCCGCACCTTCGGGCGCATCGTGGGCGACACCCGTCAGGGGTACACGATCCTCGCCGTCATGGCCGTGATCTTCGTGGCATCCACGTCCCTTCTCACCTGGGCCGAGCTCGCCGGCGCCGGGACCGCGCCGCAGCTGGCCGGCGCCTCGATGGAGGGCAAGGAGGTGCGGTTCGGGATCTTCGGCTCCACCCTCTTCGGGTCGACCAGCACGCTGACCTCGACGGGTGCGGTCAACTCGATGCACGACAGCTACACGGCGCTCGGCGGCATGATGCCGATGATCAACATGATGCTCGGCGAGGTGGCGCCCGGCGGTGTCGGCTCGGGCCTGTACGGCATGCTGATCCTCGCGATCATCGCCGTCTTCGTCGGCGGGCTGCTCATCGGCCGGACGCCGGAGTACCTGGGCAAGAAGATCGGTCCGCGCGAGATCAAGCTCGCGAGCCTGTACATTCTCGTCACGCCCACGCTGGTGCTCGCGGGGACCGCGCTGAGCTTCGCGCTCCCCGGCATCCGGGAGGACGTGGAGTCCACGTCGATCTGGAACCCGGGCGTGCACGGCCTGAGCGAGGTGCTGTACGCATTCACGTCGGCCGCGAACAACAACGGCTCCGCATTCGCGGGTCTGACCGCGAACACCCCGTGGCTGAACACCGCTCTCGGCGTGGCGATGCTGCTCGGACGCTTCCTGCCGATCGTGTTCGTGCTCGCCCTGGCCGGCTCGCTCGCCGCGCAGGACGCGGTGCCCGCCACCTCGGGGACCCTGCCGACGCACCGTCCGCAGTTCGCGGGCCTGCTCGCCGGCGTCGCCGTGATCGTCACGGCTCTCACCTACTTCCCGGTCCTCACCCTGGGACCCCTCGCCGAAGGACTCGTCTGACCATGTCCACGCTGACCCACGCCCCGGCCGCCGCCGAGGAGGCCGCCGCCGCCCCCCGCCGCGCGTTCAGCACCGCGCAGATCGTCGCGGCCCTGCCCGGCGCCGCGAAGAAGCTGAACCCCGCCGCGCAGTGGCGGAACCCCGTCATGTTCCTCGTCTGGATCGGCGCCGCCCTGACCACGGTCGTCGCGATCGCCGAGCCGTTCCTGGCGACGACCGAGACCGCGACCCCGCTTCCCTTCGGCTTCACCTGGGCCATCGCGGTGTGGCTGTGGCTGACGGTGTTCTTCGCGAACATCGCCGAGGCGGTGGCCGAGGGCCGCGGAAAGGCCCAGGCCGCGACCCTTCGCCAGACGCGCTCGACGACCACGGCGCGCCGAGTGGAGGGATACGACGAGAAGACGGATGCCGCCGCCCGCGGCGCCGCGATCGAGGAGGTGTCCTCCGGTGATCTGCGTCTGGGCGACGTGGTGCTCGTCGAGGCCGGGGAGCTGATCCCGGGCGACGGCGACATCGTCCACGGCATCGCGACCGTCGACGAATCGGCGATCACCGGCGAGTCCGCCCCGGTCGTCCGCGAGTCGGGCGGCGACCGCAGCGCCGTCACCGGGGGGACGCGCGTGCTGAGCGACCGCATCGTGGTGAAGATCACGTCCAAGCCCGGCGAGACGTTCGTCGACCGCATGATCGCGCTCGTCGAGGGTGCGGCGCGGCAGCGCACGCCGAACGAGATCGCGCTGAACATCCTGCTGGCGAGCCTGTCGATCGTGTTCGTGGTCGTCGTGCTGGCGCTGAACCCCATTGCCTCGTACGCCGCGACCCCGGTGTCGATCCCCGTGCTGATCGCGCTGCTCGTGTGCCTCATCCCCACGACGATCGGCGCACTGCTGAGCGCGATCGGCATCGCGGGCATGGACCGTCTCGTGCAGCGGAACGTCCTCGCGATGTCGGGCCGCGCGGTGGAGGCCGCGGGAGACGTCACCACCCTGCTGCTCGACAAGACCGGCACCATCACCTACGGCAACCGCCGCGCCTCGGCGTTCGTCGCGATGCCCGGGGTCGGTGCCCCGCTGCTCGCCGAGGCGGCGTCGATGTCGTCGCAGGCCGACCCCACGCCCGAGGGCACCTCGGTGGTCGAGCTGGCCGCCGCCCAGGGCATCGTGGCCGAGATGCCCCGTGGTGCGGAGCCGGTGCCGTTCACGGCGCAGACCCGCATGAGCGGGCTCGACCTCGCCGACGGCACCCAGGTGCGCAAGGGAGCGGCATCCGCCATTCTGGCCTGGCTCGACGACTCCCGCGCGGCGGTGCCCGAGGCCACCCGCGCCGAACTCCTGAGTTCCGCGAACGCGATCGCCGAGTCAGGCGGAACTCCGCTGGTCGTCGCGACGTCGACCCCCGATCCCTCCGGAGTTACGCGAGGGACGGCACAGGTGCTCGGCGTCATCCACCTCAAGGACATCGTCAAGGACGGGCTGCGCGAACGCTTCGGCGAACTGCGGGCCATGGGCATCCGCACGGTCATGATCACCGGCGACAACCCCCTGACGGCCAAGGCCATCGCGGCCGAGGCCGGCGTCGACGACTTCCTCGCCGAGGCCACGCCGGAGGACAAGCTGGCGCTCATCCAACGCGAGCAGCAGGGCGGCAACCTCGTCGCCATGACCGGCGACGGCACGAACGACGCCCCCGCCCTGGCCCAGGCCGACGTGGGCGTGGCGATGAACACCGGCACGTCGGCGGCGAAGGAGGCCGGCAACATGGTCGACCTCGACTCCGACCCGACCAAGCTCATCGACATCGTCCGCATCGGCAAGCAGCTACTCATCACCCGCGGCGCCCTCACCACCTTCTCGCTCGCCAACGACATCGCGAAGTACTTCGCGATCATCCCGGCGATGTTCATGGGGGTGTTCCCGGGGCTGGCGGTGCTGAACATCATGCAGCTGTCGTCGCCGGCCTCGGCCGTGCTCAGCGCGATCGTCTTCAACGCGATCGTGATCATCGTGCTCATCCCCCTCGCCCTGCGCGGGGTGACGTACCGCGCGGCGAGCGCGTCGAGCATCCTCAGCCGCAACCTGCTCGTCTACGGGCTCGGCGGCGTCCTCGTCCCCTTCATCGGCATCAAGCTCATTGACCTCGTCGTGAGCCTGCTCCCCGGCTTCTGAAAGGCCCCGTCATGCGCACCACCCTGCGTACCGCCGGCGTCGCCGTCCGCGCGATGCTCGTCTTCACCGCCGTTCTCGGCGTCGGATACATGCTGCTCATCACGGCCATCGGGCAGGTGGCGATGCCGTTCCAGGCGGACGGGTCGCTGGTCCGATCCTCCGACGGCGAGGTCGTCGGGTCCGAACTCGTGGGCCAGTCGTTCCAGGACGCGTCCGGCGCGGCGCTGCCCGAGTACTTCCAGTCCCGGCCGTCCGCGGCCGGCGACGGGTACGACGCCGCCGCGTCCAGCGGCTCCAACCTCGGCCCTGAGAACGAGGACCTGGTCGCCGCGATCGAGGAGCGCCAAGCCGCGTCCCGCGAGCTCGACGGCGCGGGGGACATCCCCGCGGACGCCGTCACAGCCTCGGGGTCGGGCCTGGACCCGGACATCTCGGTCGCGAACGCGGAGCGCCAGGCGGCACGGGTCGCGGAGGCCCGCGGCATCCCGGTGTCCGACGTCGACGCGCTCATCGTGGAGCACACCGTGCCGCGCGACCTCGGCTTCCTCGGGGAGCCGCGGGTGAACGTCCTCGAGCTCAACCGCGCGCTCGACGCGTCGTGAGCGACGAGAATCGCTGACATGCACTTCGTCCGCTCCTCCGCCGCCGTGCCCCGTGCGCGGCGGCGGTCGGCCGCGCCGGCGGGAGCCGTCTCGTGAGGCGTGGGCGCCTGCGGGTGCTGCTCGGAGCCGCGCCCGGCGTGGGCAAGACGTACGAGATGCTCGAGGAGGGCCGGCGCCTCTCCGCCGAGGGCCGCGACGTCGTCATCGCCGTCGTCGAGACGCACGGGCGGGCCGCGACCGCCGCGCAGGCCGAGGGCCTCGAGGTGGTCCCCCGCCGCGCGATCGCGCACCGTGGAGTGGCGCTCGACGAGATGGACCTGGATGCCGTCGTCTCACGGCATCCGCGGATCGCCCTCGTCGACGAGCTCGCGCACACCAACGCGCCCGGGTCCAGACACGACAAGCGGTGGGAGGACGTCGAGGAGCTCCTCGCGGCCGGGATCGACGTCATCACAACGGTCAACGTGCAGCACATCGCGTCGCTCAACGACGTGGTCGAGAAGATCACCGGCGTCGTCCAGCGCGAGACCGTGCCCGACGCGGTCGTCCGCGCCGCCGACCAGATCGAGGTCGTCGACCTCGCCCCTCAGTCGCTGCGGGACCGCCTTGCTGCCGGTTTCGTCTACCCGGCGGAGCGCATCGACGCCGCACTGTCGAACTACTTCCGGCTCGGGAACCTCACCGCGTTGCGCGAGCTGGCGCTGCTGTGGCTGGCCGACGAGGTGGACTCGGCCCTGCGCACCTACCGGACCGAGCACGGGATCGAGGGGTCGTGGCAGGCGCGCGAGCGCGTCGTCGTCGCCCTGACCGGCGGGGCCGAGGGCGAGACGCTGCTGCGCCGCGGGGCGCGCATCGCCGCGCGCTCGGCCGGCGGCGAGCTGCTGGCGGTGCACGTGTCCAGCCAGGACGGGTTGCGGGCGACCGCACCGGGCGCCCTCGCCGAACAGCGCGCCCTGGTCGACCAGCTCGGCGGCACCTATCACCAGGTGGTCGGCGACGACGTCGGCACCGCCCTCGTCGACTTCGCCCGGTCCGTCAACGCCTCGCAGCTGGTCATCGGCGTCAGCCGCCGCGGCCGCGTCGCCGCCGCCCTCACCGGCCCCGGCATCGGCGCGACCGTGATCCGCGCGTCCGGCGACATCGACGTGCACATCGTGAACCACGCTCGCGCGGGCGGGCGGTTCGCCCTGCCCCGCCTCGCCGGCCCCGCGCTGAGCGCGAAGCGGCGCATCCTCGGCTTCGTCACGGCGCTCACGGGCGGACCGCTGCTGTCGTGGTTGCTCCTCGCCACGAGCTCCGCCGACTCCATCACCACCGACGTCCTCGCGTACCAGCTCCTCGTGGTCGTGGTGGCGCTCATCGGCGGCATCTGGCCGGCGGTGTTCGCCGCCGTCCTGTCAGGGCTCACCCTCGACTTCCTCTTCATCGACCCGCTCTTCACCGTCACGATCGACGACCCGGATCACGCCCTGTCGCTCGTCCTGTACGTCGTCATCGCCGTGCTCGTGAGCATCGTCGTCGACCAGGCGGCCCGCCGCGCCCGGGCCGGTCGCCGCGCCGCCGCCGAGTCCGAGCTGCTGGCGACAGTCGCGGGCAGCATCCTCCGCGGCGAGACCGCGGTCCCCGCCCTCGTCAGCCGCGCGCGCGAGGCGTTCCGCCTGGCCGGCGTCCGACTCGTCGCCGCCGACGGCTCGGTGCTCGCCACCGACGGCGAGCCGGTCCGCGACGACCGGCGCGTCTCCATCCCGGTCGGCGACGGACGCGCGGTCCTCGAGCTGCACGGGAGCGACCTGGACGCCTCCGAGCGCCGTCTCCTCGACGTCGTCGTCACGCAGCTCGCGGCCGCGCTCGAACGCACCGACCTCGTCGAGACGGCCGCCGAGGCGGGGGCGCTGGCCGAGACCGACCAGGTGCGCTCCGCCCTGCTCTCGGCGGTCAGCCATGACCTGCGCCGTCCCCTCGCCGCGGCCGTCGCCGCCCTCGGCGGACTGCGCGCGGCGGGCGACCAGCTGTCGGCGGACGACCGCCGGGAGCTGCTCGAGACCGCGGACGAGAGCCTCGCGACGCTGTCGGTGCTCGTCACCGACCTGCTCGACGTCAGCCGGGTGCAGGCCGGGGTGCTGGCCGTCTCCCTCGCCCCGGTCGATGCCGCGGGTGTCGTGCTCGCCGCGCTCGACGAGCTGTCGCTCGGGCCGGACGACGTCGAGCTGGCCCTCGACCCGGACCTGCCGGCGCTCAGCGCGGACCCCGTCCTGCTGCAGCGCGTGCTGGTGAACGTCCTCACCAACGCGGAGCGGTACACCCCCGACGGGGTACGGGTCCGCGTTGCGACGAGCCGCCTGGGCGGCACGGCCGAGATCCGCGTCATCGACCACGGCCCTGGGATCGCGCCCG
>VGAV01000047.1 GCA_016870695.1 Actinomycetota bacterium
CGGGGCGGCGCGGCCGCCGCGGGGCTGACGCCCGGGGACTCCGGCCTAACGCGCGGGGGCCGGCTCGGACCGGGCCGCCAGCGACCCGGGAACCATCTGCGGCGCGACCGCCTCAGACCCAGAAGTCCTCGTGCGCCCGGGCAGCTTCGTCCTCGAGCAGAGGCCCGACGACCTCGATCATTCGCTGGCCGCGGGCGAAGACCTCGCGACAGGGCAGAGAGAAGGTCGGGTTCTCCGGGTGGTCCCCGGTCAGCACCAGCAGACGCTCCTCGGACAGGGCGTACACGACCCGATCGATGCCGCACCAGTAAACGGCGCCCGCGCACATGGCGCACGGCTCGGCACTGGTGAAGAGGGTCGTCCCCGCCATGGCGTCCGCTCCGAGCGCGCGGAACGCGGCCGCGACGGCGCGCATCTCGGCGTGCTGCGTGGGGTCGCCCTCCGGGGGGAGCGAGTTGTTGCCGGCGGAGCTCACGACCTCGCCCGAGGCGGTCACGACGATGGCGCCGAACGGGTGGGCGCCCTCGTCGCGGGAGCGTTCTGCGACCGCGATGCTCTGGCGGACGAACGCCAGGTCAGCGGGGGTGAGGAGGGCGGTGTGGTCGGTCGTCACGAGGCTCCTTGTGAACAAGTCTGGTCGGGATGAGGGGTATGTCTCCCATTCTGCCCGCCAAGTGTTGCTGTGGGATTACGCAGGGTGAACGGTTGGATCCCACTTGTTGACAAGTGCCGGACGGGGTAAGAGAGCGTGTCCCACTTTGTGCAGGAGACAGCCGTCTCACCCGCACAAAGTGGGACATGCCAGAAGGAGCAGCCGGCCCTCACCCAGGGCGTGTCCCACTTTGTGCCGAACACTGCCCTCTCACCTGCACGAAGTGGGACATGCCGGTCCGGGCCGGCGCGGGATCAGAGGGGCGTCGCCGTCCCGCGCACATGGACGCCACCGGATGCCGGGACCTCGACCTCCAGCACGCTCGGCCGGCCGATGTGCCGACCCTGCCGCACGGTGAAGCCGAACGGCGCCGGGACGCCGACGCGGTCGCGGAGGTACGCGCCCAGCGAGGCCGCGGCGGAGCCCGTGGCGGGGTCCTCGGTGATGTCCGCGACGGGGAAGAGATTGCGCGCCTCGATCACGACGCCGTCGGCGATGTCGGCGTCGACGTGCACGACGATGATCGTGCCCTTCCAGCCGCGTTCGTCGAGCAGGGCGCGAACGGCGGCCGGGTCGAAGGCGAAGGAGTCGAAGACGACGCGGGAGGCGATCGCGACCACGGGGTGCAGGTTGCCGGCGAAAGACTGGGCGAGCGGCATCCGGTCGTCCAGGTCGTCCCGGGTCAGTCCGAGGAGCGTCAGCAGGCGGTCCGCCACGTCGTCCTCGAGGTCGATGACGTAGGGCTCCACGCTGGTGAACCCGGCGGTCACGTGCCCGTCGTCGGCGCGGGCGGTGATCACCTCCACCGTTCCGGCCGCGGTGTCGAAGAGGAACGCCCCCGGGCCCTCCGCCTCGGCGAGCGCGACGGCGGTCGCGATGGTGGCGTGCCCGCAGAACGGGACCTCGGCGTCGGGAGAGAAGTAGCGCACGTCGACGCGCCGTCCGTCCCGGACTCCGACGAAGGCCGTCTCGGGATGTCCGAGGTCGGCCGCGATGCGCTGCATGTCGGCCACGGTGAGGGTCCGCGCGTCGAGGACGACGCCGGCCGGGTTGCCGCCGCCGGGTTCGGCGGCGAAGGCGAGGAGCTCGAGCAGGGCGGGGGCGTCGGTCATCCGTCGATTCTCCCGCTCTCGCAGCGATGGGCGAGGGGCCACCGGCCGACGCGTGGACGTATCGGTCAGCGAGGCTCGGCGGCGAGGTGCAGCACCGCCTCGGCGAGGGCCTGGATGCCGACGGCGACGTCGTCGCCGGAGACGGCCTCGTCGGGATGGTGGCTGATGCCGTCGGGGTTGCGGAGGAAGAGCATGCCGACGTCGGTGATCGCGCCGATGGACATCGCGTCGTGTCCGGCGCGGCTGAAGAGCGTCGGGGCCTCCCCGCCGATGCCGGCGCGGACGACGTCCTGCAGCAGCGGGGCGCAGAACACGGCGGGGGCGCTGTGCACCTCGCGCGCCTGCCAGCTCAGCCCGCGGCGTCCCATGATGGCATCCAGTTCCCGAGCGATCTCGTCCCAGGTGTGGTCGCGGGTGTCGTCGAACTCGCCGCGCAGGTCGAGGGAGAAGTGCGCCTCCCCCGGCACTACGTTGACCGCCCCGGGGAACGCCTCCAGCTGCCCGACGGTGCCCACGATGTGGTGTTCGCCGCGGCAGATGCGTTCCACCGCGAGCGCCGCCTCGCTCGCCCCGAGCAGGGCGTCACGGCGCATGTCGTACGGGGTGCCGCCGGCGTGGCGCGCCTCGCCTTCGACGATCAGCTGGAACCGGCGTGCCGACGCGATCGACGATACGGCGGCGAGCGCCTGGCCGCTGCGGTGCAGCTCCGGCCCCTGCTCGATGTGCGCCTCGAGGTAGGCGACGAGCTCGTCCGGTCGCCTCGCGGCCTCGCCGACACGGCCCGGGTCGAGGCCGAACTCGCGGAACGCCTCGCGCAGGGTGACGCCGTCCTCGTCGGTGAGATCCCACCAGGACGCCTCCCACTGCCCCGCGACGGCGGAGGAGCCGAGCAGCGCCTTGCCGAACCGCGTGCCCTCCTCGTCGCTGAAGGCGACGACCTCGAGCGCGAACGGGAAGGGACTGGATGCCACCCCGTCCTCGTCGCGTCGACGGACCAGCCGCACGACCTCGAGCGCCATGAGCACCCCGATGATGCCGTCGAAGCGGCCGGCATCCGGAACCGTGTCGAGGTGAGATCCGAGGAGGAGCGCCGGGGCGTCGGGGGCTCCGACAGGCGCGAGGCGGCTCACCTGATTGCCCGCGGCGTCCTGCCGCGTCGTCATCCCGAGCTCGCGCATCCACTCGGCCGCGAGCCTGTTCACGCGGGCGTGCTCGGGCGAGAGGTAGACGCGGGTGATGCTCCCGGGCGTTGACGTGACCCGGGCGAGCTCCTCGCACCGGGCCATCACGCGCCGGGCCGCCACCGTGATGAGCTCGGGCGGCACCTGCAGGCGCGTGGCGAGGGCCATCAGACGGCCGCTCCGTAGACGTCCTGGGCCGCCTCGACACCGCCGCCCGCGGGCACCGCCGCGCCGTGCCGGCGGAGGACCGTCTCGAGGGCGGCGAGAGTGGTGACCACGGCGTCGGTGCGGGCGTTGTAGCCCATCGTCCCGATGCGCCACACCCGGCCGTGCAGGGGCCCGAACGACGTCCCGATCTCGATGCCGAAGTCGGTCAGCAGCTCGGCCCGCACGGCGTCGCCGACGACGCCCTCGGGGATCTCGACCGCGACCACGTTGGTCATCTTGTGCGCGACGTCGCCGAAGACCGTGAGGCCCAGACCCTGCACCCCCGCCAGCATCGCCGCGCCGTGCAGGCGGTGGCGGTCGATGACGGCATCCTGGCCCTCGAGCAGGAGGACGCGGGCGCATTCGCGGGCGCCGTACAGCATCGTCGTGGCCTCGGTGTGGTGGTTGAGGCGGCGCGGGCCCCAGTAGTCGAGGATCATCGCCACGTCGAAGTAGTTGGACCGGACGAAGTCGGACGACACGGCGTCCCCCTCCTCGCGGATCCCGGCCTCGACGCGGGCGCGCGAGCGCGCGACCTCGACGGCTCGCTCCGACAGGCTGATCGGCGCCGAGCCGGACGGGCCGCCCAAGCACTTCTGCAGGCCTGCGGTCGCGGCATCCAGCCCCCATCCGTCCATCTCGAAGGGATTGCCGCCGAGCGAGGCGGTGGCGTCCGTGTAGAACAGGGCGCCGTGCGCGCGGCAGATCTCGCCGATCTCGTCCAGCGGCTGCAGCATCGTGGTCGACGTGTCGCCCTGCACGCAGGCGACGAGGTGCGGCTGCACGCGCTCGATGGCCTCGCGGATGGCGGAGACGGGGAACACCTGCCCCCACGGCACCTCAATCGTGTGCACCTCGGCGAGCGCGCGCTCGGCGATCTCCGCCAGCAGGTGGCCGAACCGGCCGAAGATGGGAACGAGCACGCGGTCGCCGGGACGCACGAGCGACACGATCGCCGCCTCGATGCCCGCGCGGCTCGTGCCGTCGATGAGCAGCGTGGCGTCGTTCTCGGTGCGCCAGACCTGGCGGTAGAGCTCCTGCGTCTCGTTCATCGTCGCGGTCATGAACGGGTCGTACTGCCCGACGAGCGGCGCGCTCATCGCCTGCAGGACGCTCGGGTAGGCCGAGATCGGCCCCGGCCCCATGAGCAGGCGGGCGGGCGGGTCGATCGGGCCGGGGATGGTGCTGTTCACGAGGTCTCCGTGGGACGAGAGCGGATGGATGCCGCGAGCGCGGCGACACGACGGGCGAGGCGGACGAGGGCGATGTCGGTGCCGGCACGCGAGACGAGGCACACGCCGACGGGCGCGGGGCCGGCGGCGGTCGGCAGGGTGAGCAGCGGGACCGAGATCGACGGCAAGCCCGCGACCGCGGCGGGCGCCGTCATGCGCAGCGTCGCGGCGCGCACGGCGTCGATGTCGGCGGTGCGCTGCGGCGCCGGGCCGGGCACGGTCGGGAACATCATCACGGCACCGTCGACGAGCTCGGTCAGGTGCGCGGCGATCGACTCCAGCTCGCCGCGCGCCGCGGTCTCCGCCTCGGCGGTGATGCCGGAGGCGAGGCGGAAGCGGTCGGCGACGGCGGCGCCCAGGGCGTCCGGGTGCGCGCCCACCCACTCGCCGTTGTTGCGCCAGGCCTCGGCTCCCTGCACCGTGCGGAACGCGGAGAAGGCGGCATCCAGGTCACCGGTGTGGACGGCGCGGAACGATGGCGGGTCGTCCGAGGCCGAGAGCGCCGCCAGCAGGCGCGAGAACGCCTCCCGGGTCGCGGGCTCGGCGCACGCGAGGATCTCGTCCGGCACGAGGAAGCGCCAGGGCAGGTCGTCCTGCGAGGCGCCGAGGACGTTCTCGGTGGATGCCGAGGAGTCGTAGCTCAAGCACCAGTCGGCCACGCGCTGCAGCGTCTCGCCGTCGCGGGCCAGCCATCCGATCGTGTCGAACGACTGCGCCAGCGGCAGCATGCCCTGACGCGGAACGAGGTCGTGCGTCGTGCGCAGTCCCCAGAGGCCCTGGTACGAGGCGGGGACCCGGATGGAGCCGGCGGTGTCGGTCGCGAGACCGATGTCGGCGTGGCCGGCTGCGACGGCTGAGGCGGGTCCGCTGGACGAGCCGCCGGGCAGCGCGCCGACCACCGCGCCGTTGGGCGGGGTGCCGTAGTGCACGTTGTCGCCGGCGATCGAGTACGCGAACTCGTCGGTGCGCGCGATGCCGCGGAGGGAGGCTCCGCCGCGCAGCAGGTCGGCGACCGCGGGCGCCGTCGCCTTCTCGGGGCGCGCCTCCTCCAGGAACGCGGGGTTGCCGGCACCGATGCGGAAGCCCGCGATCGCGAAGAGGTCCTTCACCGCGACCGTGAGCCCCGCGAGCGGACCCTCCCACGCGCCCTGCAGGAACGGGTCGCCGACACTGCGCCAGATCGTGCGGTCCAGAGCGGGCGTCCGAGGCGTCACGTGCGCGGCCGTGATGAGCCAGCGCCCGTCGATGCGCTGCCATACCTGCGTCTGCAGGCCCCGGCCCCCGCCGTGGAAGCGCGAGACCGCCACCAGCAGGGCCATGTCGCCGTCGACGCTGGGGCCTCCGGCGGCGGCGGTGGAGAGCGGTCGGTAGTGGAGCTCGGTGATCTCGCGCGGCGGGACGCCCCCGCGCAGCGAGCGGAAGCCGCTGATGGCGTCGTGCCCGACGAGCAGCCCCGCCGCGTCGCCGCGCAGGGTGTCCGGCCCCGGGGCGAAGGACGCGTCGAGCGCATCGAGGTCGTTCGCGACGATCGCGCGCTCGTATGCGTCGAACGCCGCCCGAAGGTCCGCGGGGACGGACGGGCGCGCCTCGACGGGCGCTCCCGGCGCCGCGACGGCGGAGTCCTCGCTGCGGAGCGTCATCAGGCCTCCCCTCGGCCGGGGACCTCCGGCGTCCCTGCGGCCTCGCGCGCAGCAGCCGGCGCCCCCTCGCGGAGCGGCTCCGGCTCGACCGCCGGGACGCCCGCGAAGTCGGACTCGCGGATGCGTGCGTGGACACCCGAGACGATGTCGACGACCTGCGAGATGTCGAAGTCCGTCGCGGCGCTGAGATACGCGTAGGCCAGGTGCTCGTCCATGCCCCAGCGGCCGTCGATCAGGGCGAGCGACGCCCGCACGCACGCACGCATCGCGGCATCGAGATCGGGATCGAGGCCGGTCGGCACGAGGTATTCGGGGGTACGGACGAGCGGTCCGGTGACCTCGCCGAATGCCGCGCGGGCGGCATCCGCGGGGATGACGTCGAACCGCAACGTGGCCCGCAGCGAGGCCTCCAGCGCGGTGAGCGCGACCTCGCCGTCGCCCTGCGCGAAGTGCGGGTCGCCGACGTAGGCGAGCGCCCCCTCGACCTGGACGGGCAGGAACAGCGTCGTCCCCTCCACGAGCAGGTTGATGTCGATGTTGCCGCCGTGCGTCCCGGGCGGGACGGAGTGCGGCCGATCGTCGCCGGCGACGGCGACGCCCATGGTGCCGAGGAACGGCGCGAGCGGGAACGCCACCACGGGCTCGGCGCCCGCGGTCAGCGGCAGCGTCCCGTGCAGTACGCCGTCGCGCGCGGACACCGCCGCGAAGACGCTGACGTTGTGCTCGGTGCGGGGCAGCTCCCCGACCAGGGCGCCCTTGCCGTGACGATTCGAGATGACGCCGTACGGCACGCGCGGGACAAGCGTCTCGACGGTGATCCGCAGCAGGTCGCCCGGTCGCGCACCACGCACGTGCACGGGCCCCACGACCACATGCGGACCGTCGGCGAAGGGGTCGCGGGCGACGGATGCCGCGATCTCGATCGCGTCGCCGAGGACCTGGTCCGCGGGGACGCCGTGCCCCGCGAAGAATCCGCGCGGGTCCTTGCCCTGGTCGTCGAGGATGCCCTCGTGGCTGACGGTGTCGAAGGTGACGCTCTCACCGGAGGCGATCTCGAGGACCGCCGCGTCGGAGGCGCAGGGCAGTCGGCCCCACAGCACGGTCTCCGGGGTGGCGCGCACGTAATGGTCCCCGGGGATCGGTCCCACCCCGGGCTGCAGGATCGGCACCGGTCCCGCCGCCCGGCCGGACGCCGGGGTCCCGGCGGACTCGGCCGCCGCGCTCTCCGCGGCGCTCACGCGTCCACCACCGAGGCCGCGCTCAGCAGCTCCCGTCCCGCACGACGCGTCACCGCGTCTCCCCGACGGTAGACGGGGTCCCCGCGCAGCCAGGTCTCGCGGACGACGCCGGTCAGCGTCTGGCCGTGCCACGGCGAGACCGGGTTGCGGTACTCAAGGGCGGCGGCATCCACGACGAACTCCTCCTCGGGCGCGAAGACGGCCAGGTGCGCCGGCGCGCCGGGGGCGATGACGCCCACACCGTCGAGTCCGGCGATGCGGGCCGGGCCGGTGGTCAGCAGCGGGAGGAGAGTGGACAGCGGGATGCCGCGGGACAGCGCGGCCGTGTGCACGGACGAGAGCCCGGTCTGGAGTCCGGCGATGCCGCCCCAGGCGAGCCCGAAGTCGGGGTTGCCCTTCAGCTCGGCCGTGGCCGGCGAGTGATCGCTGACGATCGCGTCGATGGTCCCGTCGACGACGCCCGCCCAGAGGAGGTCGCGATTGCCGGCGCCGCGGATGGGCGGGCAGCACTTGAAGGCGCCCGCGCCGTCCGGCACCTCCGCGGCATCCAGGGTCAGGTAGTGCGGGCAGGTCTCGACGGTGAGCCGGACGCCCTCCGTCTTCGCCGCACGCACGTCGTCGAGGGCTCCGCCGTCGGAGACATGCACGATGTGCGCTCGCGCGCCCGTGCGGCGCGCGGCGTCGATGACCCGCCGGATCGCCGCCCGCTCGCTCATCGGCGGGCGGCTGGCCTCGAAGTCCCGGTAGCGCGGACCGAGGGCGCCGTCGTCGTGAAGATGGGCGGGGTCCTCGGCGTGGACGATGAGCAGGCCGTCGAACTCCGCGAGCTCGGCGAGGCAGCGCTCGAGCTGCTCGGCATCGAGGTGACCGAACTCGTCGATCCCGCTCGGGGACAGGAAGCACTTGACGCCCACCACGCCGGCGTCGGCGAGGGACCGCAGGGAGCCGAGGTTCTCCGGGACGGCGCCGCCCCAGTAGGCCACGTCGACCGCGAGCTTGCCCACGGCCGCGGCGCGCTTGGCATCCAGGGCCTCCACCGTCGTGGTGACGGGCGAGCTGTTGAGGGGCATGTCGACGACCGTCGTCACTCCCCCGGCCGCCGCGGCGGCGGTGCCGGTGGCGAATCCCTCCCACTCGGTGCGACCGGGCTCGTCGAGGTGCACGTGCGAGTCGACCAGGCCGGGCAGCAGGACCTCGTCGTCGGTCAGCACCCGGTCGGCGGCGGGGTCGAAGGGCGTCACCGCGGTGATGACGCCGTCGTCGACGACGACCGTCGCGGGAGAGAAGGCCCCGTCAACGAAGACCCGTCGGGCGGCGATGCGTGTGCTCATGCCGACCACGCTAGGCGCCGCGCGTTTCGCAGATGTAACCGTCATCAACATTCATGCGAAAACCGCCGCATTCCTCACCTGGGGAGGAGAGGTGGGGTGGGCGCGGGGCGGCAGCGCGTACTCGTCGCGCTTGCTCGTCCCGAGGCCCATGCGCACCATCCCGGACGCCATCCCCACCGCGGCCGCGACCCCGTCGACGACCGGCACGCCGACCCGGAGCGTCAGCTCCGCGCAGAGGTCGGCCATTCCGGCGCAGCCGAGGACCACGACGTCGGCCCCGCCCGCGACGGCCTCGGCGCTCGCACGCTCGATGGTCGTCACGGCATCCGAACCGGTGTCCTCCAGGTCCAGGACCGGGATGCCGGTCGCAGCCAGCGACACGCAGGCCCGCTCCATCCCGTACCGCGCGACGAGGTCGTGCGCGCGCCCGAGCGTGCGGCTCAGCGTCGTCACGACACCGAAGTGCCGGCCCGAGACGGCCGCGAGGTGCATCGCCGCCTCCGCGATCCCCACCACGGGGACCGAGACGAGCTCCCGAGCGGCATCCAGGCCCGGATCGCCGAAGCAGGCGATCACGTACGCGTCGGCCGGGGCCCCGCCGTCGCGGTCCGCCGCGATCAGCTCGACGACCGCGGCGGCGGCCGCGATCTCGTCGGTGTGGCTCTCGATCGCGTCGGCGCCCGTCGCGGGACACACGGCGTCGATGACGACGTCGGGTCCCGCCACCCCCCGGGCGGCGTCCGCGATCTTCGCGGTCATCGCCCGGGAGGTGTTCGGGTTGATCAGGAGGATCCTCACGCGGGCGCGCCCGTCGCCGGGGGCGTCGCGGAGGAGCCGACCGGCGCCGCGGTGGAGGTCGAGGCGACCGGGACCGCGCCGGAGATGGCCGCCGGCTCGGAGGCCGCGGTGGCCGCGGCCCCGTCGACGGTGCCGTCCGAGATGCCCTCGGTCTCGCCGTCGAACGTGGGGATGCGCGGGTCCATGCGCTCGAAGAGGAGGAACAGGACGTAGCCGAGGCCGCAGCCGATGAACCAGCTGTAGTCGCTGACGGCGGCCACATCGAAGAGGCCGAGGTCCGCGAAGAGCTTCGGGAAGATCGCGATCGCCACGGTCGGCACACCGGCCGCGATGACGGCCTTGACGGCGTTCGGGTTGAAGCCGTTCCGGTACCAGTAGGGGCCCTTGGCATCCAGCGTGAACATCGCATCGACCTTCACGCGCTGACGGGCGGCGATGTAGTAACCGGCGATCAGGATGCCGAAGAGCGGGCCGATCAGGGCGCCGAGGACGCCGAGCGAGTAGTGGATGGCGTCGGCGTTGGAGTACCAGTTCCAGGGCATGAGGAAGGTCGAGCCGACGGCGGCGATCATGCCGCCCGCGCGCCACGAGATCTTCTTCGGGGCGACGTTGGAGAAGTCGAAGGCCGGCGAGATGAAGTTCGCGACGATGTTGATGCCGACCGTCGCGGTGACGAAGGTCAGGCCGCCCAGGAGGATCGCGAAGGGGGTGTCGATGCGCTCCACGGTCGCGATCGGGTCGGTGAGCAGCTCACCGAAGACCGGCACGGTGGCAGACGCGGTGATGACGGTCAGCAGCGAGAAGAAGAGGAAGTTGATCGGCAGGCCCCAGAAGTTGCCCTTCTTTACCGCCGCGAAGCTCTTGCCGTAGCGGGCGAAGTCGCCGAAGTTCAGCATCGGTCCGGAGAAGTAGGACACCACCAGGGCGATCGCCGCGAACATCACGGGGATCGAGGCCCAGAAGTCGAGCTGCGTCGTCGACAGGGTGAAGGAGATGTTCTGGATGCCGGCCTGCGAGACGAGGTAGACCGCGAGGACGATCATGACGAGGTACACGGCGGGACCGGCCCAGTCGATGAAGCGGCGGATGACCTCCATGCCGTTCCAGAACAGCAGGAACTGCGCGAACCACAGGATGCCGTACGAGATCCAGCCCAGCGCCGACAGCCCGGCGAACGAGACGTCGAGCAGGGCGGCCGAGCCCGGGACGAACTTGAGGAACACGATGTTGAGCGACTCGGCCGCGAGGAAGGTCTGCACGCCGTACCAGGCGATCGCGATGAGCCCGCGGATGATCGCCGGGATGTTCGCCCCGCGGATGCCGAACACCACGCGGTTGATGACGGGGTAGGGCACGCCCGTCTTCTGGCTCGGCTTGGCGACCATGTTCGCGAACACCTGGACGATGACGATGCCGGCGATGAGGGCCACGAGCACCTGCCAGGACTGCAGGCCGAGCGCGAACAGCGAGCCGGCCGTGACGTAGCCGCCGACGGAGTGCACGTCGCTCATCCAGAACGCGAAGATGTTGTAGCTCGACCACTTCTGCTTCCGCAGC
>VGAV01000048.1 GCA_016870695.1 Actinomycetota bacterium
GCGCCGGCGTCGACCGCCACGGGAAGGTACGTGTTGGCGGTGGAGGCCTTGGCATCCGTCCGGCATCCCTGGTGGCACTCGCCGCAGTTGATGCAGGCGCCGCGCTCGCCGTAGTGGTCCTGCAGGCGGGCGCGGGTCAGAACGGCGGCGGGGGCGTCGGCCCACCGGATGCCGAGCTCCTCGCACCCGCGGGCGACGAGGTTCGCCGGGGCGTTGCGGGCCGCTGCGGGGTACGCGTACCGGCGGTCGGGATCCCACGGGTAGGGGGTCTGCCCCGAGACGCCGATGTCGCCCTCGACCCGCTCGACGTACGACAGCAGCTCGTCCGGGTCGATCGGCCAGTCGCGGCCGACGCCGGACTCGGTGCGGAGGGCGAGGTCGCGACGGTCCGGGCGCGGGGTGAACGCGCCCCAGTGCAGGGTCGAGCCGCCGACGCCGCGGCCGCTGTTGTTCGGGCCGAAGGCGGTGGCGTCGTCGCCGCCGGAGAGACGGTCCGACATCCAGTTGATCTCGACGGACTCGGGCTCGTCGGGGGTGAAGTCGTCGGTCGTGAAGTGGCGACCCGCCTCCAGCGCGACGACGGACAGTCCGCGCTTCGCGAACTCCGCGGTCAGGGGGGCGCCGCCGGCGCCGGTGCCGATGACGACGACGTCCACGACGTCGTCGAGCGGGTACGTGCGCATCCGGTCGAGATTCATGCCGAGACCGCCTCTCCGGTGATGTGCTGCTGTTCGTCGACGGTGCCGCCGACCCCCGCCGGCTCCCAGTCCTCGCGGCGGCCGATGGTCAGCTGGACGAAGCCGCGCAGCGGCCGCGTCCCGCCGGTGGCGAAGCCGTCGTAGCCCGTGCGGGCCATGCTGGCGGGGTGCGCCAGCCACTGCCGCGCGAGATCGACGCGGGCGTCCTCGAGCCACGCGGCCAGCTGCTGGTGGTCGAAGGGGCCGGTGGCATCCACCTCTCCCTCCATCGCGCGTCGCAGAAGGTCGGCGCGGGCGGCGGGGTCGGTCGGCCAGAGCGGCGCGAGGGTGTCGAGACCGGCGCGGTAGGCGTCGACGTCCGGGGGCAGCGTCGCATTGCGCCAGCCGTCGCCCTCCCCGCGGGCGAGCTGCGCGTCGACGCGTCCGGCGAGGTCGAGGGCCGGGCCGTCCTGCGGCACGACGAGGTCGGCGATCTCCCGGAGCAGCGTCAGCTGGGCGACGTCCAGCACCTGCGGGGCGTACCCCCGGTCGTCGGGGACGGCGCGGCGGCCGAGGATCCCGCGCACCCGGTCGTCGACGCGGTCGCCGGCGATGAGCTCCGCCCAGTCGTCCGGGACGACGGGGCCGACGAGGACCTCGTCCTCCACGAAGCGGGCGATGGCAGTGGATGCCTCGGGGGCGCGCTCCAGCGGGATGAGGTGCCCCGTCTGCGCGAGGGAGTAGAACCGCGCGCGGGGGTATACGTCGGCGATCAGGCCGGGCTGAGCGTGGGCGCCGAGATCGGCGTCGTCCGTCCCTGCGAGCACCAGGACGGGGAGGTCGAGGCGGCCGACCTCATCGGTGGCATCCACGCGGCTCCCGGTCTCGAGCCAAGCGCGCCACGCCGCCGGGGACGTGCGGCGCAGGTCCGCCAGCGCGAGCGCATGGGCATCGGCGTCGAGCGGGCGCGCGGTGTTCTGGTCGAGGAAGGCCTGGGCGTCGTCGCCCGACAGCCCGCCGTCGGCGACCCACGAGAGCATGAGCGCGCGGCGTTCCTCGTCCATCGGCTCGGGGCGGGGCGGCGACGGGGCCATCAGCACCATCCCGCTCAGCCCGAACAGGCGGGCCTCGCCGCGCAGCGTGCGCGCGGCCACGAGCGCGGCGATCTTGCCGCCCATGCTGTGGCCGCCGAGCATCCAACGGCCGCCGCGGTGCGCCGCGAGGACGTCGATCACGTGCGCGACCGTCGCCTCGATGGAGGTGTCCGCGGCGTCCGCGGCCGACCCGAAGCCCGGGAGGTCGATGCCCACGACGTGGACGCGGCCGGCGAGCTCCGCGCGGAGGCGTCCGAAGGAGTCGGCGCTCGCGCCGAGCGCGTGCAGCAGGTAGAGGGTGACGGGCGCCCCGCCGGGGCCGTCGTTCGTGGTGGGCATGCCTTCACGCTCGCTCACCGGGTCGAGCGGAATGGGCCGCTTGCAATCCGGGCCGATTTGCGCAAGTGCGGGCGGCGGCGGGGGTGGATGCCGCGGGCCACTCGCCGGACTCCGGGGTTCCGGTCGCGGTGGGCGCTGCCGGGGCACGGCAGGACGCCCGCCGAACTCCTGAGATCCGGCTGCAGCGGGGACGGCTGCGGGGTGGCGGGTGTCCGCCGGACTCCTGAGATCCGGCTGCAGCGGGGACGGCTGCGGGGTGGCGGGCGCCCGCCGAACTCCTGAGATCCGGCGCCGGGGAGGCCGGATTGCCGCGGGAATACGGGCGCGACGCGCCCGCCCGCCGCGCAACTCAGGAGTTCGGCGAGTGAGCGGCGCCGGGGCCGGCGGGCCGCCCGCCGCGGAGCTCAGGAGTTCGGCGAGTGAGCGGCGCCGGGCCGGGGGACAAAACTCAGGAGTTCGGCGAGTGAGCGGCGCCGGGGCCGGCGGGCCGCCCGCCGCGCAACTCAGGAGTTCGGCGCGTACGGCGTCGAACTCACGGCGTGACCATGCCGCCGTTCACGTTCAGCGTCTCGCCCGAGACGTAGCTCGACTCCGCAGAGGCGAGGAACACGAAGGCGGGCGCGATCTCGGCGGGCTGGCCGGCGCGCTGGTAGGTGCTCTCGTCGTCGAACGCCTTCATCTGCTCGTCCGACACGCCCTGGCTGACCTGCAGCGCCGACCAGGTGGGCCCGGGGGCGACGACGTTGACCCGGATGCCACGGGGTGCCAGCTGCTGAGCGAGTCCCTTCGACAGGTTGTTGATCGCCGCCTTCGTCGCGGCGTAGTCCAGGCGGTCGGGCGCCGGCTTGTACGCCTCGAGGGACGCGGTGTTGATGATGGTGCCGCCCTCGGGCAGGTGCGCGAGCGCCGCCTTCGTGATCCAGAACGGCGCGAAGACGTTCGTGCGGAACGTCAGCTCGAACTGCTCGTCGGAGAGGTCGTCGACCTTCTCAACCACGACCTGCTTGCCGGCGTTGTTCACGAGGATGTCGAGGCCGCCCAGCTCCTCGACCGCGCGGGCGACGAGGTCGCGGCAGGCCGCCGGCTCGGAGATGTCCGCGGCGATGGACACGCCGGTGCGACCGGCGGCGCGCACGTGCTCGAGGACATGGTCGGCGTCGCGCTGCTCGTCCGGCAGGTGCACGATGGCGACGTCGGCGCCCTCGCGGGCGAACGCGATGGCGACGGCGCCGCCGATCCCGGAATCGCCGCCGGTGATGAGGGCCTTGCGGCCGACGAGGCGGCCGAGCCCGCGGTACGTCTCCTCGCCGAGGTCGGGCACGGGCGTCATGTCGGCCTGCACGCCCGGCTCCGGCTGGTGCTGGACGGGCGGCTCGACGCGGTCGTAGCGGGTGACGGGGTTGTCGAAGGTGTACTGGTCGCGTTCGCTGCTCATCCTTCGACGCTAGGGAGCCGGTGGCATCCGTCGCCCGCCCTTGACGAATCCGGATGCCGCGGTGACCGACGGCCATTCACGACCCGGCGACTCCGCGACACGACGCCCCCGGCGGAGCGAAGCACGCGCACGCGGCCGCGGGCAAGCCGCCCGTCCCTGACACCTCAGCCGGGTAGACACGGAAGGGACCAGCCGCCACCGCTCCCGAGAAGAGGGCTCCGATGACGACCACCCCGCCCCGCCCGCACCGCGCCGCCGTCCGGACGGGGACGGCGTCATGAGGCTCACCGACACGAGCGACCTGTGGTGGAAGACCGCGGTCTTCTACAACCTCGACGTCAAGACGTACCTGGATGCCGATGACGACGGCGTCGGCGACCTCCGGGGCCTCGCCCAGCGGCTGGACCACCTCGCCGAGCTCGGCGTCACGTGCGTGTGGCTCGCGCCGTTCTACCCGTCGCCGCAGCGCGACAACGGCTACGACATCGAGGACTATTACGGCGTCGACCCGCGCTACGGCTCGCTCGGCGACATGGTCGAGGTGCTGCGCACGGCGCACGACCGCGGCATGCGCGTGATCGTCGACCTCGTCGTGAACCACACGTCCGATCAGCATCCGTGGTTCCAGGACGCGCGGACGAGCCGCGACAGCCGCTACCGCCACTTCTACCAGTGGCGCGACGATGTGCCCGAGGACGCCCCCGCGAGCATGTTCCCCGACGTCGAGGACGGCGTCTGGTTCTTCGACGAGACGGCCGGGCAGTACTACAAGCACTCCTTCTACCGGCATCAGCCCGACCTGGCGACCGACCACCCCGAGGTGCGGGAGGAGATCGCCAAGGCGATCGGCTTCTGGCTCGAGCTCGGCATCGACGGGTTCCGCGTGGATGCCGTCCCGCATCTCATCGACGGCGATGACGGGCCCGAGCACGAGTTCCTCCGCACCCTGCGGGGGTACGTCTCGCGGCGCAGCGGGCACGCCATGATGCTCGGCGAGGTCAACCTCCCCTACGACGAGCAGATGCTCTTCTTCGGCGGTGCGGACGGCGACGAGCTGACCATGCAGTTCGACTTCGTCGCCAACCAGCGGCTCTACCTCGCGCTCGCCCGGCAGGACGCCGCCCCGCTGCGCGACGCGCTCGCCTCGCGCCCGGCGCTGGCGATCGGCAACCAGTGGGGCAATTTCGTCCGCAACCACGACGAGCTGACCCTCGATCAGCTCAGCCCGGGGGAGCGGGACGAGGTGTTCGCGGCGTTCGCGCCGAACGAGGGCCAGCGCATCCACGGCCGCGGGATCACCCGCCGGCTGCCCTCGATGCTGGAGGGCGACCCGCGCCGGGTGCGCATGGTCTACAGCCTGATCTTCTCGCTGCCCGGGGCGCCGGTGCTCTATTACGGCGAGGAGATCGGCATGGGGGAGAACCCCCGGATCGAGGGCAGTCGCGCGGCGGTGCGCACCCCGATGCAGTGGACCGGCGCCGACGACGCCGGCTTCTCCCGGGCCGCCGCCGACGACCTCGTGGCGCAGGTCGTGCCCGGCGGTTTCGGTCCGCAGCACGTCAACGTCGCGCAGCAGCGCCACGACCCCGAGTCGATGCTGCGGTTCGTCCAGAACCTCGTTCGGCATTACCGCGCGTCGCCGGAGATCGGGTGGGGTCAGCTCGCCATCCTGGACCAGCCGCATTCCTGCGTGCTCGCGCACGCGGTTACGAGCGAGCTCGGCATGTTCGTCGCGGCGCACAACTTCGCTCCCGACGGGCGCACGTTCCGCCTCGAGATCGAGGGGATGGATGCCGCCGGCTGGAGCGTCGTGGACCTCCTCTCCGACGGCGCCGGCACCGAGGAGATCACCGACGGCGGCTTCGACGTCGCCCTCGACGGCTACGGCCACCGCTGGTGGCGCGTCATCCGGCCGGGGGAGCGCCGCATCGCCTGACGCTCGTGCCGCGGCGCCGTGCGCGGTCGGCGGCGCCGCTAGAGACCGAGGGTCCGCCGCAGGTAGTCGTTGCGGAAGACCCCGCGCGGATCGGCCTCGCGCGCCGCGGCGAGGAAGTCCTCGACGTGCGGGAGCGTCGCCCGGATCCGCTCTTCAGACATGGTGAACGCCTTGCCCCAGTGCGGACGCGCGTCGAAGGGGGCGAGTGCCTCCTCGATCGCGGGCAGCACCGACAGGACGCCGTCGGTGTCGTTCCGCCAGGTGAAGTGGATCGCCATCACGTCGCGCCGGTAGGCCGGGCTCAGCCACAGCTCATCCGCCGCGACGGTGCGCAGCTCGGTGACCAGCAGGTGGGGGTCGATGGTGGATGCCAGATCGCGGACGGCCGCCAGCGCCTCGCGGGCGGAGGCGAGCGGGACGAAGTACTCGCTCTGGATCTCGTCCCCGTCGCTGGGCAGGGCGTCGGCGCGGAAGTGCGGCAGACGCGTGTGCCACGGTCCCGCCGTGCCCCGCGGCGTCGTGTTGTCGACGGTGCGGATGCGACCCAGGTGGATGTCGTCGCCGACGGGACGCCCGCCGAGCGCCTCGACCCACGACAGGTCGCCGTCGTCGCTTTTGGCCCACACGAGGTCGTGCGCCGGCTCGCCCCAGGTGGTGAAGACGCTGACGCTGCGCGCCCCGCCGAACACCCGCTCGACGTCGCCGACGATGTCGTCCCACGCGACCCCGGTGAACGCCTCCTGGGTCACCGCGTAGGTGGGCTCGGTCCGCAGCTCGACAGCGGTGACGACGCCGAGCGCGCCCAGGCTCAGTGCGGCGGCCGGAAACAGCGGCTCACCGGCCTCGAATCGACGTATGCCGCCGGCGGCATCCATGATCTCCACCGCCCGCAGGGCGCTCGAGAGGTTGCCGTTGCGCAGGCCGGAGCCGTGCGTGCCCGTCGCGGTCGCGCCGACGACGGAGATGTGCGGCAGCGAGCCGAGGTTGTGCAGCGCGCGCCCCTCGGCCTCGAGGACCGGAGCCAGCTCGGCGAAGGTGATCAGCCCCTCGGCGCGCACACGGTCGCCGTCGATCTCGATCCGGACGGGCAGGCGCTCGAGCGAGACGAGAGCGGTGTCGGCGTCCGCGATGTCGTTGAACGTGTGACGGGTCGCCTGCACGCGCAGGGACGGCGTGGATGCCACCACCGCGGCGAGCTCGTCGAGGTCGCTCGGCAGCAGCACCTTCTCGGCCGCGTACCGGTGATTGCCCGACCAGGTCGCGCCCGGCTCTCGTGTCTGGATCATCTCGATCTCCTCCGTGCATCCGTGCCGACTCCCCATCCTGCCCCGCCGCGGGGCGGCGGAGGTGATGTCGGGAGCGGAGGACGAGGGATGCCGCCCGGCTCCTCCCTCCGCCGCATCTCCTCCCTCCGCCGTCACAACGGCGAGAACAGCGCGGCCTCGAAGACGGCCTCGGCCGCGCCGACGAGCAGCCGCCGTCCGCCCAGCTCGGCCACGGCGATGCGCAGGTCGTCCGCGCACGCGGGCATCGTCTGCGCGCGCACCGCGGCGTCGAGGCCCTCGAGGTCGAGGGAGGCGAGCACGGCGAGGAAGCCGCCGAGCACGATGACCGCCGGGTTGAGGGCGTTCGCCGCGTTGGCCAGGGCCGTCGCGAGGATGCGGAGCTGCCGCGCGGTCTCGGCCCGCACGCGGGGGTCGTCGGTCTCGGCGAGCGCGTCGGCGAGCTCGACGTCGTCGCCGTGGTCCCGGCCGACGGCGGCCAGGAGCAGCGCGCGGCTGACCTCGTCCTCGAGCACGCCGCCGGGCACCCGGCGGTCGTCCTCGTCGACGATGCCCGGACGGTTCTGGCCGAACTCGCCGGCGTAGCCACCGGCTCCGCCGAGGGGTGCGCCGCCGGCGATGACGGCGCCGCCGATGCCGCTCGCGCCGCCGTTGAGGTAGACGACGTCGTTCGCGCCGCGCGCGGCGCCGAACAGGTGCTCCGCCCGTGCGCCGAGGGCCGCGTCGTTGGCGACGTGGGCGTCCAGGCCCGTCGACCGGCTGACGAGGGCGCCGATCGCGGCGTCGGTCCAATGCAGGTGCGGGGCCTCGCGGACCATGCCGTCGGACGCGCGGACGGGACCCGGCACGGCGATGCCCGCACCGACGAGCCGCGTCGAGCGGAGCGGTCCCTGTCGCCAGGCGGTCAGCCGCTCGCCGACGAGGTCGGCGGTGCGTTCCGGGGTGAGCAGCGTGTCCTGGGGCAGGCGCTCGCGGACGAGGATCGTGCCGTCGAGGCCGATCGCGGCGATCTCCAGCGCGTCGACCTCCGGGTTCACGGCGACGGCCGCGACGTCCGGGCGCGGGGCGACGGTGGGGGAGGGGCGGCCGACGCGGCCGTCGGGGTCGGCGGCGCGTTCGACGACGAGGCCCTGGCGCGACAGCTCGTTGACGAGGTCGGCGATGGTGGACCGGTTCAGGCCGGTCGCCCCCGTGAGCGCCGATCGCGAGCGCGGTCCCTGCTGATGGACGGTCCGCAGCACGAGGGCCAGATTGGCGCGACGCATGCCGTCGCCCCGGGTGCCCACGCTGACCATGGGTCCCACCTTGCCACGCGCGTCCGCTCCCGCCGGGCCGCGCAACTCCCACCCCGCCCCGAGGAACCGGTGCCAGGATGCGGGGATGGACCTTTCCGGCATCCCGATCACGACCATCCGCGGCGAGCGGACGACCTATGGCGACCTGACGGAGGGGAAGGCGGCGCTGGTGGTGAACGTGGCCCTGCGCTGCGGACTGGTCGGGCAGTACGAGCAGCTCGAGGAGCTCCACCGGCGTTTCGGCGACCGCGGCTTCACGGTCATCGGCTTCCCCAGCAACCAGTTCCTGCAGGAGCTGGGCGACGAGGACAAGATCGCGGAGTACTGCTCGGCGACCTGGGGGGTCACCTTCCCGATGTCCGAGCGCGTGCGCGTCAACGGGCGCCACGCCCATCCCCTGTACAAGGAGCTGACCTCGGTCCCCGATGCCGAGGGCAAGACCGGGCGCATCTCGTGGAACTTCGAGAAGTTCGTCGTCAGTCCGGACGGGCGCGTCGTGCGTTTCAGCCCGCGGGTCAAGCCGGATGCCGACGAGGTGGTCGCCGCCATCGAGGACGCGCTCCCGCGCTGACCCCCGCTCACCCCGCCGGAGGGACGGCAGATCCGGGCCTGGACGCCGCGGCATCCGGGGTATATGTTGTGAACACCAACAAACCCGATGTGCGCCCCGGTGCACGCGTGCGTCCATGCGAAGGAGCAGGAATGCCCACCCCCACCCGCGATGACAAGTTCTCGTTCGGACTCTGGACCGTCGGCTACAACGGCACCGACCCCTTCGGCGGCCCGACCCGCAAGCCGCTCGACGTCGTGCACGTCGTGGAGAAGCTGGCCGAGCTCGGCGCGTACGGACTCACCTTCCACGACGACGACCTGTTCGCCTTCGGCTCGACCGACGCCGAGCGTCAGACCCAGATCGACCGCCTGAAGGGCGCGATGGATGCCACCGGCATCGTCACCCCGATGGTCACGACCAACCTGTTCTCGGCCCCGGTGTTCAAGGACGGCGGCTTCACGTCGAACGACCGTCAGGTGCGTCGCTTCGCCCTGCGCAAGGTCCTGCGCAACCTCGACCTCGCCGCCGAGCTGGGCGCCAAGACCTTCGTCATGTGGGGCGGCCGCGAGGGCGCCGAGTACGACTCCGCGAAGGACATCCGCCAGGCCCTCGAGCGTTACCGCGAGGCCGTCAACCTGCTCGGCGACTACGTCACCGACAAGGGCTACGACATCCGCTTCGCCATCGAGCCCAAGCCGAACGAGCCCCGCGGCGACATCCTGCTGCCCACCCTCGGCCACGCGATCGCGTTCATCGACTCGCTCGAGCGCCCCGAGCTCGTCGGCCTCAACCCCGAGGTCGGGCACGAGCAGATGGCGGGCCTGAACTTCGCCGCCGGCATCGCCCAGGCGCTGTACCACGGCAAGCTCTTCCACATCGACCTGAACGGCCAGCGCGGCATCAAGTACGACCAGGACCTCGTCTTCGGCCACGGCGACCTGCACAACGCCTTCGCCCTCGTCGACCTGCTCGAGAACGGCGGACGCGGCGGTGTCCCCGCGTACGACGGCCCCCGTCACTTCGACTACAAGCCCTCGCGCACCGAGGACGAGACCGGTGTCTGGGACTCGGTCTCGGCGAACATGAACACCTACCTGCTGCTGAAGGAGCGCGCCGCGGCCTTCCGCGCCGACCCCGAGGTGCAGGAGGCCCTCGAGGCCGCCAAGGTGTTCGAGCTGTCGCAGCCGACGCTGAACGAGGGCGAGACCTACGACGACTTCCTCGCCGATCGTTCGGCATACGAGGACTTCGACGCGGACGCGTACCTGGGCGGCAAGGGCTTCGGCTTCGTCCGCCTGCAGCAGCTCGCGACGGAGCACCTGCTCGGCGCACGCTGACGCGGACGGGACCCGGATGCCGCGGCATCCGGGTCCTGCGCCGTCCTCCCGACGGGAGACGAACGAATCAAGGACACCCTGCGCCGACGAGGACGCGGGGCCGGCAGAAGGGCAGAGCATGGCGCTCGTCATGGGAGTCGACTCGTCGACGCAGTCGTGCAAGGTCGTCGTGGTCGACGCCGAGACCGGGCGCGTGGTGCGCGACGGACGGGCGTCGCACCCGTCCGGCACCTCCGTCGACCCCGAGGCGTGGTGGATCGCGCTTCAGGATGCCATCGCGCAGGCCGGCGGCCTCGACGACGTCGCCGCGGTGTCGATCGCCGGGCAGCAGCACGGCATGGTCGTCCTCGACGCCGACGGTCGCGTCATCCGCGACGCCCTGCTGTGGAACGACACGCGGTCGGCGCCGGCCGCGCGCGACCTCATCGACGAGGTGGGCGCCGAGGGCTACGCCGAGCGCACCGGAGCCGTCCCGGTGGCATCCTTCACGGGCACGAAGCTGCGCTGGCTGCGCGACGAGGAGCCCGACAACGCCGCCCGGGTCGCCGCCGTCGCCCTGCCCCACGACTGGCTCACCTGGCGCCTCCGCGGCTACGGCCCGGACGCTCCCGCGCTCGACGAGCTGGTGACGGACCGCTCCGACGCGTCGGGCACCGCGTACTGGGGCGCCGACGGCTACGACCTCGACCTCTTCCGCCGCGCGCTCGGCCACGACGCCGTACTCCCGCGCGTGCTCGCGCCGTGGGAGAGCGCCGGCACCCTCCCGGGCGGCGCCCTCGTCGGACCCGGCGCGGGCGACAACGCCGGCGCGGCCCTCGGGCTCGGCGCCGGCGTCGGCGACGTCGTCGTCTCGGTCGGCACCTCCGGCACGGTCTTCGCC
>VGAV01000049.1 GCA_016870695.1 Actinomycetota bacterium
CGCTCAGGAGTCCCTGGGCGCCGTCGTCCTCGGCTTCGAGTCCGTGATCGTCTTCCTCGGCGGTCTCGTGGTGTTCGGCACGCGGGCGGTGCCCGCCGGGATCGAGCCCTGGTGGGGCATCGTCGGTGGCGCGCTGCTCGCCCTCGCGATGGCCGCCACCGCGGGCCTGTTGCGCCACCGGTGGGCGATCGTCGTCGGCTGGGCGCTGCAGGTCGTCCTCGCCCTCGGCGCTTTCCTCGCCCCCGCGCTCCTGTTCGTCGCGCTGGTTTTCGGCGGCATGTGGGCGTATGCCACCATCAAGGGAGCGGCACTGGACCGGCAGAACGCCCGCCGTGCCGCCGACCCCGACCTCTCGAACGGAGAATGACCCATGGCCACCGAAGAGACCCTCGTCCTGGTGAAGCCCGACGGCGTCGCCCGCGGCCTGACCGGCGCGATCCTCGCCCGCATCGAGGCGAAGGGGTACGCCCTCGTCGACATCCGCCTCATGGAGCCCGACCGCGAGCTCCTCGCTCAGCACTACGCCGAGCACGAGGGCAAGCCGTTCTACGAGCCGCTGCTGGACTTCATGCTCTCCGGCCCGTCCGTCGCGATCCGTCTGGCCGGCAACCGCGTCATCGAGGGCTTCCGCTCCCTCGCCGGCACGACCGACCCGACGACGGCGGCGCCCGGCACGATCCGCGGCGACTTCGGCCGCGACTGGGGTCTGAAGGTGCAGCAGAACCTCGTCCACGGCAGCGACAGCCCCGAGTCCGCCGCGCGCGAGCTCGGCATCTGGTTCGACTGAGCCCGGTCCGCATGACGGCCGTCGCCCCGTGGGGCGGCGGCCGTCATCGTTCCCGGAGGGGGTCTTCGTCGTCCCAGCGACGGGGAAGCGGGGAGGGTCAGGCGAAGGATGCCAGGACGTCGAGCCGCACCTGGGCGAGGACGGCGATGACGACGTAGCTGGCGAGCGCCATGAGCGGCACCCACGCCATCAGGCGGTCCGCGACCTCGCGCCCGCGTTCCCCCACGGGGACGACGCCCGTGCGCAGGAGGTGCAGCGTCACAGCGTAGAAGGACGGGATGACGACCGACCAGGTCACCATGCACCACGGGCAGAGCGTGCCCAGCACGAAGATGCTCTGCGAGATCAGCCAGCAGACGAAGCCGAACGCGAACAGCATCCCGGCCCAGAAGGCCACCCAGAACCAGCGCGCGAAGCGGGCCCCGGCGAGCAGCGCAAATCCCACCACGACGGGGGCGACCCATGCCGCCAGGCCGATGATCGGGTTCGGGAAGCCGAAGACGCTGCCCTGCGCCGACGTGAGGTTCGCCGAGCACTGCACGAGGATGTTGATGTCGCAGGAAGCCGACGCGGTCGGGTCCGCGAGCAGCGTGAAACGGTCCATCGTCAACGAGAACGCCGCGTACCACCCGATGATCCCGGCGATGATGAGCCAGACCGCGAGCACGGACGGACGACGGGGGGCGTTGTCGGTCATGGTCCGATTCTTCCACCGCTGCCCATGGGGGCGCTGTGTCCGCGCGGGTGGCCGCGACTGGGCCGTCGACGTGCCTTCCCGATCCGGGACCGGTCCGTGCGATACTGGAGTCTCGATGAGCCGCGGCCGCGCCGCAGGATCATCACCAGAAGACTTCGGGCGATGACCGCCCTCGCAGCACGAGCCACCGGGCCTGCTGCAGACCGAGTGAGTTCGCGGCGCCGCCGGGTGCGGCGCCGCACGAGATTTCGCCGGGCGACGCGCGGTGTCGCCGGCCGAGGAGTTTGCCAGAGATGGCCGATGCAACGGACGAACAGAACAGCACCGACGACACGACCGCGGTGACCGACGACACGCAGCTCGCCGACACGCAGAGCGCGGAGGCCCCGAGCCCCGACGCCCCCGCGGCCGACGCGCAGCACGTGGAAGCGACCGACGCCGTCGACGCGGCCCCCGCCGCCGACGCGCCCGCCGACGTCGTCGACGCCGAGGAGGAGGTCGCGGACGTGCAGGAGGCCGAGGAGGCCGCCGCGACCGACACCGCACCCCCCGCGGTGCTGGCCGACGACACGGCCACGGATGCCGCGGCCCGCGCTGTCGAGGTCTCCGCGCCGGCCGACGCCGCGCCGAGCCCCGCCGCGACGCAGGACGCCCCCGCCGCGGAGTCGGAGACCCCCGCCGCGCCGGAGGCCGATGCGGCCGCGACGCCGGCGGCATCCGCTCCCTCCGCCGCGGCGAAGCCGGAGCGCCCCACGGCCGTCTCGCTCGGCCTGCTGCCCGAGGTCTTCGTGTCGGCCGTGTCGACGCAGCTGCACTTCTACGCCCCCGAGCTCCCGCCGCTGCCCGTGCGGGACGAGGAGGACGAGGACGACGACCGCGGCGAGGACCGCGCCGAGCGCGGCTCCGCCAACGCCCGCCGCCGCAACCGCCGCCGCGGCGGACAGAGCACGGCCGCCGACGAGCCGGAGGAGAACGAGGCCCCGCCCGCGCGCCAGCGCGCCGTCGAGCTCATCACCGAGCCGCAGCGCATCAAGGGCTCCACCCGCCTCGAGGCCAAGAAGCAGCGCCGTCGCGACGGTCGGGAGGCCGGCCGCCGCCGCCCCGTCGTCACCGAGGCCGAGTTCCTCGCCCGCCGCGAGGCCGTCGACCGCGTCATGGTCGTGCGGTCGAAGGCCGGACGCATCCAGATCGGCGTGCTCGAGGACAATGTCCTCGTCGAGCACTACGTCGCGCGCAATCAGGACGCCTCGCTCATCGGCAACGTCTACCTCGGCCGCGTGCAGAACGTGCTGCCCAGCATGGAGGCCGCCTTCGTCGACATCGGCCGCGGCCGCAACGCCGTGCTGTACTCGGGCGAGGTCGACTGGGACGGCATCGACACGGGCAATCAGCCGCGTCGCATCGAGCTCGCCCTCAAGTCCGGCGACCGCGTGCTCGTCCAGGTGACCAAGGACCCCGTGGGGCACAAGGGCGCGCGGCTGACGAGCCAGATCTCGCTCCCCGGCCGCTACCTCGTGTACGTCCCGGGCGGCGCCATGAACGGCATCTCCCGCAAGCTCCCCGACACCGAGCGCGCCCGCCTGAAGAAGATCCTCAAGGAGGTCCTCCCGGAGTCGTCCGGCGTCATCGTGCGCACGGCCGCCGAGGGCGCGACCGAGGACCAGCTGACCCGCGACGTGCAGCGCCTCACCTCGCAGTGGGAGCACATCAGCTCGCAGGTGCAGAGCATCCAGGCCCCCGCGCTGCTGCACTCCGAGCCCGACCTGCTCGTCAAGATCGTCCGCGACGTCTTCAACGAGGACTTCACGCGCATGCTCATCCAGGGCGACGAGGCGCTCACCACGATCTCCAGCTACCTGGCGAGCGTGGCCCCCGACCTTCTGGAGCGCGTCGAGAAGTACGAGGGCGACCACGACCCGTTCGACGAGTTCCGCATCACCGAGCAGATCGAGAAGGCGTTGGACCGCAAGGTCTGGCTGCCCTCCGGCGGCTCGCTCGTCATCGACCGCACCGAGGCGATGACCGTCGTCGACGTCAACACGGGCAAGTTCGTCGGCTCGGGCGGCAACCTCGAGGAGACCGTCACCAAAAACAACCTCGAGGCCGCGGAGGAGATCGTCCGGCAGCTCCGCCTGCGCGACATCGGCGGCATCATCGTCGTCGACTTCATCGACATGGTGCTGGAGTCCAACCGCGACCTCGTGCTGCGCCGCCTCATCGAATGCCTGAGCCGCGACCGGACGAAGCACCAGGTCGCCGAGGTCACCTCGCTGGGTCTCGTGCAGATGACCCGCAAGAAGCTCGGCCTCGGTCTGCTCGAGACGTTCAGCGAGGCGTGCGAGGTGTGCGCCGGTCGCGGCGTCATCGTCCACCACGACCCGGTGGTCAAGCACCGCCCCGCCGGCGGGAACGGCAACGGCAGCGGCAACGGCAACGGGTCGAACAACCGCCGCGGACGCGGCGGGAACGGCAACGCCAACGGCAACGGCGGCTCCGGGAACGGCAACGCGAACGGCAGCAACGGCGCGAACGGCGCCGGCAACGGCGGGGGAGCGGCGGCGCCCGCCGGCGGCACGCACGTCATCACCGAGGGCGTGAAGTCCGCGCTCGCGCAGATCGCGGCATCCACGATCCACCCGACCGTCGACGACCCCGCCGTCGTCGAGGCGGCC
The DNA here is from genome assembly GCA_016870695.1 of Actinomycetota bacterium. Lineage (GTDB taxonomy): Bacteria > Actinomycetota > Actinomycetes > Actinomycetales > Microbacteriaceae > Microbacterium. The sequence goes on from VGAV01000049.1 coordinate 4,157, forward strand.
GTCGTGGCGTCGGTCGAGGCCGTGATGGAGGCCGCGCCCGAGGCGCCCGTGCGCGAGAAGCGCCCGCGCAAGAAGCGCGAGCCCAAGACGCCGCGTACCGAGAAGGACCTGCTGCTCGAGTCCGTGCTGGAGGCGCTGCCCGAGCCGAAGGCGCCCGGACAGGGCCGGTCGCGCCGCCGCGTGACGACCGCGGCCCTCACGGGCACCCCGGTCAACGCGCAGCCGTCCGACGAGTCCTGACGACCTCCGCGGTCGGGTCCGCCGTCCCCTCGGGGCGGCGGACCCGTCCGTCTCAGGAGCGTCCGCGTCGCTCCCGCGCCGTGATCCGCAACCCGGACGCGCGCAGTCGGCGCACGAGCTCCTTGCCGCCGACGTGCTCCGCCCCCGCGCGCACGAGATCGGCGTGCCGCTCGTCGGGCACGTCGTAGTGGTCGAGGTCGAAGGCCCGACGTGGGATCCCCGCGGCGGCGGCGAAGGCGTGCAGCTCGGCGAGATCGCTGTCGCTCACGAGGTGCGCCCACAGGCGACCGTGCGCGGGCCACTGCGGGTCGTCGATCAGGATCGCCATTCCGGAATCCTACGGTCGACACGCGGGTCGGATGCTTTTGCCGGATGCCGCCCGGTGAGCTAAACTTGACCCTTGGTGCGTCGCGTCCGCTTCTGATAGGAGCGTGACCCCCCGGGCTCCGCCCGCCGGATCGCACCGAGACTTGGGTCCGCAAGGGCCCTCCCAACGTCATCAGACAACCGGAGCTCCGCGCTCCCGAACGAAAACAGGTGTGAAGTGGTTTACGCAGTTGTGCGCGCCGGCGGCCGCCAGGAGAAGGTCCAGGTCGGCACCATCGTCGTGCTCGACCGCCAGAAGGCGAAGATCGGCGAGAGCATTCAGCTGCCCGCCGTCCTGTTCGTCGACGGCGACGCGGTCACGACCGACGCCGACAAGCTCGCGAAGGTCTCGGTCACGGCCGAGGTCCTCGGCGAGGAGCGCGGCCCCAAGATCGTGATCCAGAAGTTCAAGAACAAGACCGGCTACAAGAAGCGCCAGGGCCACCGCCAGGACCTCACGCGCGTCAAGATCACCGGCATCAAGTAAGAGCCAGGAGACGCAGAGATGGCACACAAAAAGGGCGCAAGCTCCACCCGTAACGGTCGTGACTCCAACGCACAGCGCCTCGGCGTGAAGCGCTTCGGCGGTCAGGTCGTCCTGGCCGGCGAGATCATCGTCCGCCAGCGCGGCACGCACTTCCACCCCGGCGCCAACGTCGGCCGCGGTGGCGACGACACCCTCTTCGCCCTCGCCCCCGGCGCGGTCGAGTTCGGCACCAAGGGCGGCCGCAAGGTCGTCAACATCGTCGCCGCAGCAGCGGAGTAATTCCCGCGCTTCGGCGCTCGAGGGGGTGGGCGCTGCCCACCCCCTCTTCGTTTTCCCGCGTCGGCTCCGCCGGCCCCATCCGGAAGGACCCGCCATGGTCACCTTCGTCGACCGCGTGACCCTGCACCTGCGTGCGGGAAAGGGCGGCAACGGCTGCGTCTCGGTGCGCCGTGAGAAGTTCAAGCCGCTGGCCGGTCCTGACGGGGGCAACGGCGGGAGCGGCGGCGACGTCGTCCTCGTCGCCGACCCGCAGACGACGACGCTGCTGTCGTACCACCACTCGCCGCACCGCGCGGCGGGCAACGGCGGGTTCGGCATGGGCGACCACCGGTCGGGCGCCCTCGGCGAGGACCTCGAGCTTCCCGTCCCGCTGGGCACCGTGGTCAAGGACGCCGACGGCACCGTGCTCGTCGACATGCTCACCCCGGGGATGCGCTTCGTCGCCGCTCCCGGTGGTCTCGGCGGCCTCGGAAACGCGGCGCTGGCCTCGCCCAAGCGCAAGGCGCCGGGCTTCGCGCTGCTCGGCACCCCCGGCTACGAGGGCGACGTCGTCCTCGAGCTCAAGACCGTCGCGGACGTGGCCCTGGTGGGCTTCCCCTCCGCCGGCAAGTCGAGCCTGATCGCCGCGGTCTCGGCCGCGCGCCCGAAGATCGCCGACTACCCTTTCACGACCCTCCACCCCAACCTCGGCGTGGTCCAGGCGGGCGACGCGCGGTTCACGATCGCCGACGTCCCCGGGCTCATCGAGGGCGCGAGCGAGGGCAAGGGCCTCGGCCTGGAGTTCCTCCGTCACGTCGAGCGCTGCACGGCGCTCGTCCACGTGCTCGACTGCGCCACGCTCGACCCCGGACGCGACCCGCTGAGCGACCTCGACGTCATCCTCGCCGAGCTCGCCGCCTACCCGGTCCCCGAGGGCCAGACGCCGCTCCTGGAACGGCCGCAGATCGTCGCGCTGAACAAGGTCGACGTCCCCGAAGCGCACGAGCTGGCCGACTTCGTCCGGCCGGACCTCGAGGCCCGCGGGTTCCGCGTGTTCGAGATCTCCACCGTCAGCCGCGCGGGCCTGCGCGAGCTCACCTTCGCCCTCGGCGAGATCGTCGAGCAGCACCGCCTCGCGACCATCGACCAGGCCCCGGCGGAGCGCGTCGTCATCCGCCCCCGCGGCTCCGAGAAGGACTTCACGATCAAGGTCGAGGGCGGCACCTACGGGCCCGTGTACCGGATCCTCGGCGACAAGCCGGTCAAGTGGGTGCAGCAGACCGACTTCCAGAACGAGGAGGCCGTCGGCTACCTCGCCGACCGTCTCGCCCGCCTCGGCGTCGAGGACGGCCTGTTCCGCGCGGGCGCGGTCGCCGGCGCCACGGTCGTCATCGGTCCCGGCGACGGCATCGTCTTCGACTGGGAGCCCACCCTCACCTCCGCGGCCGAGCTCATGACGGCCCCCCGCGGCACGGACCCGCGCCTCGTGCAGAACTCGCGCCGGACCTCCTCCGAGCGACGCGAGCAGTATCACGAGCGGATGGATGCCAAGGCCGACGCCCGCGCCGAGCTCGAGGCCGAACGCCGCGCTGCGCGGGCCGCGGGCATCTCGCCCGACGGCGACTCCTCGGCGCTCTCGTCCGAGGACGAGGAGCGGTGACCGCGACGACCCGCGCCGACATCCCGCGCTCCGCACGCGTCGTGGTGAAGGTCGGCTCGTCCTCGATCAGCGGCGATGGCGCGCACCGCATCGACACGATCGTCGCCGCGCTGTCGGACCTCGTCGCGACCGGGACGGAGGTCGTGCTGGTGTCGTCCGGCGCGATCGCCACAGCCCTCCCGCTCCTCGACCTGGGGGAGCGCCCCAACGACCTCGCGACCCAGCAGGCCGCGGCCGCGGTGGGTCAGAACGTCCTCATGTGGCGGTACCAGACGTCCCTCGACCGGTTCGGCCTCCTCGCCGGGCAGGTCCTCCTCACGGCCGGCGACCTCGAGAACGCGACCTCGCGGTCGAACGCGCGCCGCGCGATGGAGCGCCTGCTGGGCCTGGGCATCCTGCCGATCGTCAACGAGAACGACACCGTCGCGACGCACGAGATCCGCTTCGGCGACAACGACCGCCTCGCCGCGCTGGTCGCCCGCCTCATCGGCGCGGACGCGCTGGTGCTGCTCAGCGACATCGCCTGCCTGTACACGCGGCCGCCGAGCGAGCCCGGGGCCCAGCCCATCACCCACGTGGCGTGGGGCGACGACCTCGAGGAGTTCGAGTTCGGTGCGGGCGTGGTCAACGGCGTGGGCACCGGCGGAGCGGCGACCAAGGCCTCCGCGGCCAAGCTCGCGTCCACGGCCGGCGTCGGCGTCCTCGTCACGAGCGCCGACCTGGTGGCATCCGCCCTCTCCGGAGACGACGTCGGCACGTGGTTCGCCCCCAACCCCGACCCGGTGACCCTGGCGACGGGCCCGGTGGGGGCCGTCCCCCCGGCGGTAGACTGAGCCGATGACCACGATCGCCGCCTCCGTCGAGGACCGCCTGCGCCTGGCGAAGGACGCCGCCCGCGAGATCGGGCTCCTGGATGCCGCCGCGAAGACGGCTCTGCTGATGGCGATCGCCGACGGGCTCGAGGCCGCCACCGACGACATCGTCACGGCGAACGCGGACGACGTGGAGCGCGGTCGCCGCGACGGCATCGGCGACGCCCTGCTCGACCGGCTGCGCCTGGACGCGGAGCGCGTCGCGGCGCTCGCATCCGCCGTGCGCGCCGTCGCCGTGCTGCCGGACCCCGTCGGTCGCGTCCTCGACAGCCGCACCCTCCCGAACGGCCTGGCCCTGCAGAAGGTCGCCGTGCCGTTCGGCGTGGTGGGGTCGATCTACGAGGCGCGTCCCAACGTGACCGTCGACATCGCCGCTCTCGCCCTGCGCTCCGGCAACGCCGTGGTCCTCCGCGGCGGGTCGGCCGCCCAGAGCTCCAACGCCGCGCTCGTGGACGTCATGCGCGCCGCGCTGGAGACGCGGGGGGTCTCGCCCGAGGCCATCCAGACGGTCGACGACTTCGGCCGCGAGGGGGCGCGGGCGCTCATGAACGCGCGCGGCCTCGTCGACGTGCTCGTCCCGCGGGGCAGCGCCGGACTCATCGAGACGGTCGTCACGGAGTCGACGGTGCCGGTCATCGAGACCGGGGCCGGCGTCGTGCACATCTACCTCGACGCAACGGCCCGCGACGCGTGGGCCCGCGACATCGTCCTCAACGCGAAGACGCAGCGTCCGAGCGTGTGCAACGCGGTCGAGACCGTCCTGGTCCACCGCGCCGCCGCCGACCGTCTGGTGCCCGAGCTCGTCGCCGCGCTGTCCGACGCCGGCGTGCGCGTGCACGGCGATGAGACCGTCGCGGGCTTCGACGCGCGCGTCATCCCCGCGACCGAGGACGACTGGGCCGCCGAGTACCTCAGCCTCGATCTTGCCGTCCGCGTCGTGGACGACCTCGACGCCGCCCTCGACCACATCCGCCGCTACTCGACGCAGCACACTGAGTCGATCATCACCGAGGACGCGGCATCCGCCTCCCGCTTCCTCGCCGAGGTCGACTCCGCCGTGGTGCTCGTGAACGCCTCCACCCGTTTCACCGACGGCGGCGAGTTCGGCTTCGGCGCCGAGGTGGGCATCTCGACCCAGAAACTGCACGCCCGCGGCCCCATGGGCCTCGCCGAGCTGACGAGCACCAAGTGGCTCGGGCGCGGCGACGGGCAGATCCGCCCCTGACCGCCTAAAATGACTGTGGCTCACGCCGCAGACTTCCCGAACGGAGCACCGATGACTTTCGCCACGCTGACCGCCCTGGCCGCCGAAGGGGCCGAGCACCACGGCGGCAACGTCCAGGCCGAGACGTTCATCTTCGGCGTCATCGCCTTCGTGGCGTTCGTCGCGCTGAGCCTCGTGACCCTGTCGTACCGCAACGTCGCCAACCGTCACGCGAACAAGGCCGACGCCTGGACGCGCAAGAACGGCACGCCCACTCCCGAGGCGCACGGCCACTGAGGCCGACCATATGTCGGTGACGCGCGCCCCTCGCATCGGGGTCATGGGTGGGACGTTCGATCCCATCCATCATGGTCACCTGGTCGCCGCCAGCGAGGTCGCCCAGTCGTTCGACCTCGACGAGGTCGTCTTCGTCCCCACGGGCCGCCCGTGGCAGAAGGACCAGGTCACCTCGAGCGAGCACCGCTACCTCATGACGGTCATCGCGACCGCGGCGAACCCGCAGTTCACCGTGAGCCGCGTCGACATCGACCGCGAGGGCCCCACCTACACGATCGACACGCTGCGCGACCTGCAGCGCGAGCGCCCCGGCGCCGACCTGTTCTTCATCTCGGGCGCCGACGCGGTCGCGCAGATCCTCGGATGGCGCGACCACGAGGAGCTGTGGGAGCTGGCGCACTTCGTCGCCGTCTCCCGTCCCGGTCACGTCCTCTCGACGGAGGGGCTGCCGAGCGACGACGTCAGCCAGCTCGAGATCCCCGCGCTGTCGATCTCGTCCACCGACTGCCGCGCCCGCGTCCGCCGAGGCCACCCCGTGTGGTACCTCGTCCCGGACGGCGTCGTGCAGTACATCGCGAAGCACCACCTCTACCGGAGCAAGGCATGAGCACATCCGATTCCTCGACGCCCCCGCTGACGCGTCGCCAGTTGCGCGAGCTGCGCAACACCGGAGCGACGCCGGTCATCACCCCGGACATGACCCCGGCGGGTGCCGCCCCCGCGGAGCCGTCCGCTTCCGACGAGACCGTCATCGACGCGGTCCCCACCGCCGAGGACGAGGGCGCTGTACCCGCCCCGACGGACGCCGACACTCCCGCCCCGACGGACGCCGACGACCCCGCCTCGACGGACGCGGACGCCCGCGCGGAAGGGGACGGCGACGACCTCACGGAGGAGCCCGCCACCGATGACGCCGCTCCCGCAGCGGAGGGTGACACCGGCGCCGCGGACCGCGACGACGAGCCCACCATGACCCCGGCCGGCCCGTCGGCCCCGCTGGCCCGCGCTGCCGCCCCCGTCTCCTTCGCCCCGCCGATGACCGATGCCGGTCTCGACATGGGCGTGGGCGGCCTGACCCGTCGTCAGGTACGGGCGCAGGAGAAGATCCGCACCGCGTCCATCCCGGTCATCACGCCCGATTTCGACCCGGCCCCCGCCACCGCGGTGCAGCC
>VGAV01000050.1 GCA_016870695.1 Actinomycetota bacterium
CCACCACGGCGCCCCGCGCAGCGCCCCGCGGGCAGGGGCGGCCGCGAACCCGCGCGTCGGGCGCCGCGTCCACCACATCCCGTAGCCGAGCGCGACGAGCGCGGCGATGCCGATCGCCAGGGCGAACAGCACGAGCTGGTTCGCCAGCCCGAACATCGTCCCCATATGCAGGTCGACGCCCCACCGGGACAGCTTGGCCAGCAGCGGGAAGTCGGCGAAGTCCACCCGGTCGGTGACCTCCATCGTCGATCCGTCGATCGCCACGGCATCCACCTCCGTCGGGAAGCTGCGCTGGATCTCCTGCACGACCCACGCCCGGCCGGGCTCGGCCGGCGGACGGATCTCGACCTGACCGGTGTTCACGTTGATCCGCTGCGCGATCGCGAGCACGGCGTCGAACGTCGCCGGGTTGGCCGCTCCGGTGGGCGCCGTCGCGGCCCCGCCGTGGTGCGCGTGGTCTCCCCCCGTGGATGCCGCCCCGTCGAGCGTCGTCGTCAGCGACGGCGTGCCCTCGCCGACCGCGGTCCGCAGCTGCGACACGTTCGCCCCGGCGAACGTCGACCACGTGATCCCGGTCGCGGAGAGGAACAGCGCGCCGAGCACGACCCACACGCCGATCGAGGCATGCCAGCCGAACGCCCGGCGGTAGCCGCGGAGACCCCGGCGCGGGGCGAGGAGGTCCCGCCGGGCACGGCGGCTCCGACGGAACCGCACGATCCAGAGACCGAGACCGGCGAGCGCGACGATTCCGAGCCAGGATGCCGCCAGCTCGCTGTACCAGCGGCCGGCCTCGGCGAGGTGCAGCGACCGGTGCAGGTCGCTGATCCACGTGCGCACGGGCAGCGCGCCGCTCGTGCCGTACGCGGTGAGCTCGCCGCGGATCTCCGCGGTCCCGGGGTCGACGAAGACCGCCCGCGTCTTGCTCTCGCCGAGGCTCGGGTCGGCGAACATCACGCGCGTGGTCTCGCCGCGTGCGGGCGCCGGACGCACCGCCACCGGGGAGGCGCCGTCGCCGACGTACTCCTCCGCCGCGGTGATCTGGTCGGCCAGGGGCAGCGCCGCCAGCGTGGACCCGGCCGTGAGCTCGTGCGCGTACAGGGCGCGCTCGATCTGCGGCGTCACCGCGTACAGCGCTCCGCTCACCGCCGCCACGAGGATGAACGGCCCGATGAGCACTCCCGCGAAGAAGTGCAGCCTCCGCAGCAGCGCGGCGAACCACCCCCGGCGGCGCGGCGGAGCGGATGCCGCCCGGTCCGGCTCCGCGGCCTCGGCCCGCTCGATCACGTCGGTCATGTCAGGATCCCTTCTCCGATGAAGCCGTTCTCCGCGCATCCCGGCGGCAGGGCGAAGACCGCCGAACCGATGGGGGTCGTCCATTCGTTCAGCAGGTCGAGCTCGTCGAGGCGCCGCTGGATGGGGACGAACTGACGGTCGATGTCGGCCTGGAACGAGACGAACAGCAGGCCGGCATCCGAGACCAGGCCCGCCGGCGGCGTCTGGTCGTAGTTGTAGCCGCGGCGGAAGATCCGCTGCGACGGGTCGTCCGGCCGGGACCGGCGCAAGTGCGAGAACTCCGCGATGACGGGAAAGCCGAGCGCGTCCTTCGCGTGGAAGTCCGGCTCGTCGAACTCGTCCGTCCCGGTCAGGGGCGCGCCCGTCGCCTGGGTCCGGCCGACCGCCTGGTCGCGGCCCGGACGGTCCAGGTGGTCCCACTTGTCCAGGTCCATCGCGATGCGGCGGACGACCATGCCGGTCCCGCCGGCGAGCCAGCCGTCGCGCGCCCACACGACCTCGTCGAAGTCGCGGGTGCCGGGCACGGGGTTGGCGGTGCCGTCGACCTGACCGAAGAGGTTGCGCATGGTGGTCCCCGGCCGGACGGTGCCGTGCGCCCGCCGGAACCCCTGCTGCACCCACCGCGGGGAGGCGAAGGCGCGCGCGTCCTTCAGCAGCATCCGGGTGGCGTGGGCGACGGTGACCGGGTCGTCTGCGGCGATCTGCAGCAGCAGGTCGCCGTCGCCGTACTCGGGGCGCAGGCGGTCGATCGCGAACGCGGGGAGCGGCCGCAGCCAGTCCGGTGCCGTCGCCCCTGCCCGGGCGACCAGGCCCGGCCCGAAGCCGAACGTCACCGTCAGCCGGGCCGGGGCGACGGCCAGCTCCGGCTCCGTGTCGGCGAGCGCCCCCTCCCCGCGCGACAGCCGGACGGCGTCGTCGGTGAGGGTCCGCAGCAGACGCCGGAGGCCGTCCCGGTCCACGTCGGCGGCCAGGTCCAGCGCCACGAGGGTCGCGTGCGCCTGCGCGTCGGTGTCGATGCCGGCCTGGTGGGCGCCGTGGAACGGCACGACGACGTCTCCGTTCAGGGGCGTCGAGGCCGCGGCATCCGTCCCCCGGGCCGAGACGGCCGCGTCGAGGCCGACGGCGGCCACCGCCCCCGCCCCGGCGACCGCGCCGCCGAGCAGGAACTGGCGCCGGGTGGCGCCGGCGGACCGCGGTCTCACTTGTCGCCGCCCTCGTACGTCTCGTTCGCTCCCGCGAACTCCTTGACGGGGGCCGTGATCTCGGCGGTCGAGTCGTCGGAGAAGGTCAGCGTGATGGCGACCTCCTCGCCGGCGAGCAGCGGCGCGGTGGCGCCCATGATCATGAGGTGGTCGGCCCCGGGGGCGAGCTCGCGGGTGCTGTGCGCCGGGATGGTGAACCCGCCCTCCACCTCCCGCATCACGCTCTGGCCGGACTCGTTCTGCACCGTCTCGTGCAGCTCGATCATCGACGCGGCGGGACTGGTGGCCGAGACGACGGTGATGTCGTTGTCGCCGTCGTTGACGAGCTCGCCGAACGCGGCCGTCATCTCGTCGGCCGGGGCGGCCTTGACCCACGCGTCGGTCGCGTGGAAGTCGGCTGCCTCGGGAACGGGCGTGCTGGACGCCTCTCCGCCGGCGCACCCGGACAGGGCGAGCGCGGCGACGACGGAGACGGCGGAGAGGACACGGACGGACGGGGTGCGCAGAGACATGGGGAGAGGACCTTTCACGAGCGGCGTCCGCGCGCGGCGCGGCGGACGAGGAGGATGACGAGGAACGCGACGACGGCGACGACGGCACCGGCGGCACCGACGAAGACCGGACGGGGGATGCCGCCGGCTTCAGCGGGAACGGACGCGGCGTCGTCGGCGGCGGCGGTGGGGCTCGACGCGGTCCGTTCGAGGGGGGCGCCGTCCCCGACCGTGAACGGGATGAGGCCGGAGATGGGGTGCCCGTCACTGGAGACGACGCGCCAGCGCACCTCGTAGCCCGCGTCGGGCATGCCTTCCTGCAGCGGGACGGAGACGACACCGGATGCCACGACGGGATCCCCCGCGACCCAGTCGGTGCCGTCGCCGTCGGCGACGACCACCTCCGCGCCCATGTCGAGCACGTCGGCGGAGTAGGTCAGGGTGATCTCCTCGGGTGGGGAGGGCAGGTTCTCACCCGCGACGGGTGAGCTGGACAGGAGTTCGTCATGGGCGGATGCCGGGGCGGCGGACGTCAGGACGACGACGACGGCCACGGCCATCCCGCCCAGGAGGGGACGGAGACGGTACATGGGTTTCGCTTTCGGAAGGGGTCACCCGGGGCCGCTCGTCGTCCGACCCGGAGGGCCGGCGGAGCGGACGCGCGGCGGCACGGGGACGGTCGACGGGACGGGACCGCGTCGAGCGGTCGCCGGTCCGCACACCACGTCACGCGTGCGCGATCGTGCCGCGAACGGTCAGGACCGTCGCGGACGCGGGCGGACGAGGCCGGCGCGCCGCGCCGGCGGGTGAGGAAGAAGGGGATGCGACGGAGGCACGTCGGCGAGGGATCTCCACGGTCGTGCCGCCCGGGGGACGTCGGTCCGCGGGGGGACGGACGAGCCCGCTCGGACGCGCGTCAGCGGGCGCGCGTCGTCAGTGCGCGAGCGCGGGCGGACCGCGGCGGTCCGCGGTGTCGGCCAACAGCACCGCGACGGGACGCAGCGGAGCGACCACGTCGGCGAGGACGCGACGGGCCGGGGCGGGTCCGAACGGCACGGTGACGCGCACGCGGGCGCGGAGCCAGGCGACGGCGCGCACGGCGAGGACGCGCAGCAGCGCGAGAGTGCGCTCACCCCGGTGCAGGGCGAGAGCGGTCACCGCGGCGGCGACGGCGTGGCCGAGGAGCATGGCGGCATCCATCGGTCCGCTCGCGACCACCGGGCCCGTCGACACGTCCGCGACGCCGTGGACGTGACCGGCGGCGGCGTCGAACCTGCCGAGGACGAAGAGGGTGTGGAAGAGCACCTGGCTCGCGACGACCGCGAGCGAGAGACGCCACAGCGAGAGGCGGCGGCGGGCGAGGGCGCTGCACGCGACGAACGACAAGGCGAGGGGCACGGCGATGCCGACCCAGCCCGGCATCTCGCCGCCGGCCGTGACGTGCGAGAGCAGGGCGACGAAGGTGGCGACGGCGGCCGCGACGGCACCGCGAGCGACGCTCGTGACCCGGGCCTGTCGTCGCATGCGGTCCATTGTGTCAGTCCCGGGCCGGGTTCGCCGCGCGTCGGGCGCCGCGCCCGCCCCTAGGGTGGGCTCATGAATCGACCTCGCGCCGTCGTCGCCGGAGCCAGCGGATTCGTCGGACGCGCGGTCGTCGAGGCCTTCCGCGCCGACGGGTACGACGTCGACACCATCGGGCGGTCCGGACCGGTGCCCTGGTCCGACCCCGCCGCGGTCGCCCGCACGGTCGACGGTGCGGACGTCCTCGTCAACCTCGCCGGCAAGATCGTCGCCTGCCGCTACACCGACGCCGCCCGCGACGAGATCCTCCGCTCGCGCGTGGACACCACGCGGGCGCTGCACGACGCCGTCCGCACCGCGGAGCATCCGCCCCGCGTGTGGATGAACGCCTCCACGGCCACGATCTACCGCCACGAGACCGAGCGTCCGAACGACGAACGGGACGGCATCCTGGGTTCCGGTTTCTCGGTCGACGTCGCGACGAGCTGGGAGCGCGCGTTCTTCGCCGGCGACCTGCCGGGCACCCGCCGCGTCGCGCTGCGCATGGCGATCGTCGTCGGGGACGGCCCGGCGACGCGCATGCTGCTCGCTCTCGCGAGGACCGGCCTCGGTGGGCCGCAGTTCGACGGCTGGTGGTTCCCGCACCGCCGCTATCGCGGCATCGGCGCCCACCCGTCGGGCCCGGTGCGGGCGCCCTGGCATCGGACCCGCGGCCGGCAGAGGTTCAGCTGGATCCACATCGACGACGTCGTGGCATCCGTCCGCTTCCTCCGCGATCGCGACGACATCTCCGGTCCGGTCAACCTCGCCGCGCCCGAGCCCGTCGACAACCGGACGCTCATGCGCGAGCTGCGCCGGGCGGTCGGGATGCCGGTGGGCCTTCCCGCCGGACGGTTCATGCTGGAGCCGGCGCTGGCCGTGCTGGGCGCCGAGCCCGAGATGGTGCTGAAGAGCCGCTGGGTCGTGCCCGGTGTTCTGCAGGAGGCGGGGTTCGCATTCCGCTATCCGCGTCTCGGACCCGCGTTGGACGCCGTCGTCGCCGCGCGCCGCCCCCGCCTGCGCGACCTGTTCTCGATCTGACCCGGCCGCGGGCTGCCTCGCCGCTCCCCTGCCGCCTCGTGTCAAGGCCTCGCTCCCGGAGGGGCCGCCGGGTCTACCGTCGGAGCAGGACACACCGGGAGGTCAGCATGGACCATTACGAAGCCGACGGGCACGGAAGCCACGACGCACACGAGCACGCGCACGAGACGGGCGCGCACGGCACCGGACCGGATGAGGGCGCCTACACGGACGTCGAGCGCCCCGACGGGACCCGGGATCACGGCACCTCCGACCTCGCCGGCGAGTACGTCGACCGTGAGAACGCCGACGGCAGCGCCTCGCGTCCGCGCACGGACGAGCCGGGCGCCTACACCGACGTCGAGCTGCCCTCCGGCGACGAGGTCCGCGAGGACGTCGGCGACCCGGGCGAGTACACCGACCGCGACCGCTGACGCGTCATCGACGCAGCGTGTGCTCCGGATCGACGCGGTACGCCGCACGATAGGCGGTCGCGAAGGCGGCGGCATCCATGAATCCCCATCTCAGGGCGATCTCGGTCACCGTGGTCGCCCCGGGATCCGCGTCGACGAGATCGGCGTGCGCTGCGCTCACGCGGGCGAGGGCGAGATAGTCCTCGGGAGTGGATGCCAACTGGCCGTTCGCCGCGAAGGCCCGGCGCAGTCCCGCCCTCGACGTGCCCACCGCCGCGGCGGCGTCGTCGATGGTCACGGGCAGCGACGCATGGTCGTCCATCCAGGCGGCCGCGGCGGCGTAGACCGAGGCCTGCTCCACGGCGGAGGCGCGGCGCTCACGCGGGTCCCCGACGAGGGGGAACGCCTCGAGGGTGGCGGCCAAGAGCGACCGGCGGACGTGGGCGCGGACGAGCGGCTCGTGCAGCAGGGGGGTCTGCGTCAGAGACCACCGCAGGGTGGCCAGCCAGTAGTCGCGCAGACGGCGCGAGACCGGGTGGAGTCCGTCGAAGCGCGCCTCCAGCTCGTCGTCGCCGTAGATGACACGGGCAGCCTCGGTCAGACGCCGCGTGTCGAACGCGAGCAGCTGGATCTCCGTCCGGTCGGGGCGGCCGATCATCTCGTGCCCGGGCTGGATGAGGGCGGGCTCGACGCTGAAGTCGCCGGAGTGCCGGCCGATGCGCCAGCTGTAGCCGGGGGTGGAGGTGGCGACGTAGAAGCGGTCCGCCTCGTAGACGACCTCCGCGCGGCAGTCCCACACCAGGTTCCGCAGGGCGAACTCGTCGTCACCGACCGCCCGCTCCGCGAACGAGGCGGTGTCCGCCTGGATGTCGACGTGGCCGTAGGCCTGCTGAAGCCACGCCAGCGTCTCTGTCACGTCGTCGGTGCGGACGTGCGTATCGAAGAACCCGGTCATCTCCCCCGCGCTCCACCGGCGTGGAGTCCGCACCGATAGTAATGGAACTGTCCGCCCCTCCGACCACGCGAGAGCAGCTCATGACCGACGACACCGAGATCCGCCCCATCCACCCCGACGATGCGGGAGAGGTACTGACGATCCAGCGCGCCGCGTTCGCGAGCGAAGCGCGCATCTACGACGACGCCGACATGCCGCCCCTCACCCAGACGCTGGAGGAGCTCCGCGCCGAGCTCGTGGACAACCTCGGCTGCGTCGCCCTCGTCGGCCCGCGCATCGTCGGGGCCGTCCGGGCCCGTGCGGACGGCGACCTGCTCCTCATCGGCCGCCTCGCCATCGCCCCGGACCGGCAGGGCGGGGGCCTCGGCACGCAGCTTCTCGCCGCCGTGGAGGCGCGCGGTCGCGACGAGGCGGGGGCCACGACGGCCGAGCTCTTCACCGGCGGTCTCAGCGAGGCGAACCAGCACCTGTACGAGCGCGAGGGCTACGAGCGCAGCGAGGTCACCGACGACGGCGAGATCTACTACCGCAAGTCCCTCGCCTGAGCCCGGCGCCCGCCCCGCGCCGCACACGCTCCCGCAGCAGGCGGCGCGCCCGCGACAGGCCGATCCCCGCTCGGTCCGCCTGTCCCCTCGGCATCCCCTGTCCTCCTCACGCGCGCGGCACGCGAAGGGGCCGCCGTCCGCGAACGGACGACGGCCCCGACGGCTGCTGCTTACGGCGTGGGCATGCCGCCGTTGACGTTGAGCGTCTCGCCGATGACGTAGCTGGACTCCGCCGAGGCGAGGTACACGTACGCAGGGGCGAGCTCGGCCGGCTGACCCATGCGGCCGAGCGGGGTCTCCTCGCCGAACTCGTCGACCTTCTCGTCGGGCTGACCGTCGGTGACCTGAAGCGGCGTCCAGATGGGTCCGGGCGCGACGGCGTTCACGCGGATGCCCTTCGGCGCGAGCTGCTGGCCGAGCGCCTTCGTGAAGGTGTTGATGGTCGCCTTGGTGGAGGCGTAGTCCACGAGGATCGGCGCGGGCGAGTACGCCTGGATCGACGTGGTGTTGATGATGGTCGAGCCGGGCTTGAGGTGCGGCACGGCCTCCTTGCAGATCCAGAACATCGCGTACACGTTGGTCTTGAACGTGTCGTCGAACTGCTCGTCGGTCAGCGTGGTGACGTCCTCGTTGAAGATCTGCTTGCCGCCGTTGTTCACGACGATGTCGAGGCCGCCGAGCCCCGCGACGGCTTCCTCGACCAGGGTCTTGGCGTACTCGCGCTCGCGCAGGTCGCCGGGGATCTGCACGACGGTGGCGCCGGCCTCGCGCAGGATGCCGGCGATGCGGTCGGCATCCACCTTCTCCTCCGGGAGGTACGACATCGCGACCGAGGCGCCCTCGCGCGCGAACGCGATCGCTGTCGCCGCACCGATGCCCGAGTCGGCACCGGTGATGAGCGCCTTGCGGCCGCTCAGGCGGCCGCTGCCCTCGTAGGTGTCCTCCCCGAGGGCCGCCTTCGGCGTGAGCTCGGCGTCGAGGCCGGGCTCCGGCTGGTCCTGCGCCTTCGGGTCGATGTCGGCATACAGCTTGGCCGGGTCCGTGAAGGTGTACTGGTTGCTCATGGCGAGTCCTTTCCTGGAGGGGATGGATGCCAGGGCGAGAAGCCCCGGACGTGGTCGGTTCAGCGATCGCCGAGCTCGGCGGCATCCACGAGTTCGCGGATCACCAGCGCGGCGTTGATCAAAGCGAGATGGCTGAGCGCCTGCGGGAGGTTGCCCCAGAAGGCCCCGTCGGACTCGGCGATCATCTCGGAGTAGATGCCCACATCGTTGCCCTGCGCGACGAGAGCGTCCATGGCCTTGACGGCCTCCTCGTGGCGGCCGACGCAGGCGAGCGCCGTGGCCCGCCAGAACGCGCAGGCGACGAAGGTGTGCTCCTCCTGGTCCATGCCGCTGTAGCGGTAGAGCAGGTGGTTCTCGGTGCCGAGACGGTCGAAGACGGCGTCGAGAGTCCGGGACATCCGCTCGCCGCGGTCGAAGCCGGTCGGCGCGTGCAGGAGGACGGAGGCATCCAGGTCCTCGCTCCCCGGATGGATGACGTAGGACTGCAGCTTCTCGGACCAGCAGTGCTCGCTCACCCAGGCGTGGATGCGGTCGCGCTCCGCGCGCCAGCGATCGCCGTTGTCGGGGATGTGGCCGTTCTGCGCCAGCCACTGCGCGTCGTCGAGGGCTTTCCAGCAGCCCATCTTGGAGGAGGTGTAGTGACGCAGCTCGGGCAGCTCCCACATGCCGGAGTCCTCGCGGCGCCACAGGTCGCACGTGCGATCGGCGACGTCGGCGAGCAGGCGCCCCGTCTGCGTGTCGAGGCGGTTGCCGGCCTCGACATAGGTGCGGCACAGCGCGATGAGGTCGCCGTATACACCGAGCTGCAGCTGCCCCTGCGCGGGGTTCCCGGTGACGACGGGCTGGCTGCCGTTCCACCCGGGCACCTCGTGCTTCTCGAGGCCGATCTCAGCGTCGCCGTCGAGGGTGTACATCACTTGCACCTCGGGGCCGTTCTTGCGGATGGTCCGCAGCAGCCACGAGATGGCCGCGTGCGTCTCCTCCCGCAGGCCGAAGCCGACCCACGCGTGCGCGGTGTAGGCGAGGTCGCGGACCCAGGCGTAGCGGTAGTCCCAGTTCTTGCCGCCGCGGGGGTTCTCGGGCAGCGAGGTCGTCGCGGCCGCCGCGATCGCGCCGGTGGGGCTGAACAGCAGAAGCTTCAGGGCCAGGGCGCTGCGCTGCACGTCACCGGCCCACGGTCCGTCGTAGGAGAACTCGTCGGACCACATCTGCCATCCGCCGATCGTGCGGTCGATGCCGCGGTCGACGTTCTGCGCGTTCGGGACGCGCAGAGGCTCCCCCTCGGTCGCGGCGATGACCAGCAGGTGCCGGGACCCCTTCGACGTCGTGAAGCCGCCGTCGATGCTCTCGTTCCCGGCATCCGGGTCGCCGTGGAGTCCGTGCTCGTGTCCGACGACGGCGAGCGAGACGTGCCCGATGCGCATGACCGAGAAGCCGTCGATGCGTTCGGTCCAGGGCGCGGCGGAGCGCAGCATGGTGCCCGGCTGCACGCACCACGCGAACTCGACCTCGCCCGAGACGCCCTCCACGCGGCGGGCGAGCTCCGCCCAGGGCAGTCGCCCGGCGATGCCGGTGACCATCGCGTCGGTCAGCGTCGCGACGCCCGTCTCGGTGGTGAACGTCGTCTCGAGGACGTTGGTCCGCGGGATGTAGCGGCGCGAGACCTCGTAGTCGCCGACCGGTGCGAGCCGGATGCAGCCGCCGGCCGTCTCGTCGACGAGCCGCGCGAATACGGGACGCGAGTGGATGTTCGGCAGCGGGAGCCAGTCCACCGACCCGTCGAGTCCGATGAGGGCGACCGTGCGCCCGTCGCCGATGGCGGCGTAGTCGCGCAGCGGTCGGGACGGCTGGTCGGGCTCGATGGGCACGTCTTCACGCTAGGAATGCCGTCGCGGGCCCGGGGCGGGGTTGTCGTTTGTGTGCCGAGGGGGTACGGGGCTCCGGATGCCGCCCGGTGTGTGCCGTGCGCCATGCGCGTGCGTCGTGCGCCGTGCGCGTGCGCCGTGTGCGTGCGCCGTGTGCCGTGCGCGTGTGCCGTGCGCGTGCGCCGTGTGGGTGCCCGCCGTCCCTGACGCACCTGCGCGTCGTGCAGTCTGCAGGACGACCGGGCGTCCCGGCGCCCCACG
>VGAV01000051.1 GCA_016870695.1 Actinomycetota bacterium
TCGAGCGCACGAAGCACGAGACGGACGAGGGTCTCCGGCGTGGAGAACAGCATGTCGTTGGTCACTCGAACGATGTGCCAGCCCGCCGCGGCGAGACGCTCGTAACGCTCGATGTCGCGGAACCACTGCCGGGTGTCACTGCGGTGCTGGTCCCCCTCGTATTCCACCCCCACCAACGCCTCGGGATAGGCGAGGTCGACGCAGGCGACGAACCCGTCGTGGTCGTAGACATCGTGATTCAGCTCCGGCTCGGGCAAACCGCCGTCCAGAAGAATCATTCGAGTCCACGTCTCGCGCCGGGAAGCCGGTCCGGGCCGCACCATCGGAAGCGCCTCACGCAGCGCGACGATGCCCCGTCGCTTGGGAGCGCGCAGCACAGCCGCCTCGAGCTCCTCGATACTTACGAGCGGCTCACGCAACACCCGTCCGCGGGGGCCCGGCACACGCGGGGCGGTCACCAGGTAGTCCGCGGCGGCGACGAGGTCGAAGGGATGCCGCACCGTGCCGCCGAGCAGCGCCCACGTCGTCGCGGCACTGGTCAGCGGCATCCCGACGTCGTTCTTGGAGAGGCGCACTCCCGCCGGCCGCAACTGGTGGCCACGCACCCCGCGCCCCCTCGGTGCGCGCAGGGGCGGCAGGACGGAGACGTGGATGTCCTCGTCCGGCAATGGCGGAAGAGGGATGCCGTACAAGAGCGCGGCGGTCGTATGGGAGAAGAACTGTCCCGGCGCGAGGAGGACCGCGTACTCCTCTGCCCGACGCAGGACTTCGAGCTCTCGTCGTCGCGCCGGGTGCACGTCGTCCGGGTGCTCTCTGGCGAAGGACCGGACCCCATGGAAAGGCCTGATAAACGCCGGCGCGTCCACCTGTCGGCGGGTGAGGCCGCGTAAACGTGCCTGGGCCGTGGTGAACGCACCCACCCGGGTCGACAACCATGCTTCGAAGTCTGCCCACCGGCATCCGTTCATCCGGGGTTGTTCACAGCCCCGCGGAGCTTTCCCCAGGTGTCCGGGTACGAATGCGACAAGTCAGGGCGGAGAAGACCCACCCTGGGCGGTGACCGGACAGTGAAGACCCCGGGCGCTGACTTGGCGCAGATGTACACGCAGCCGTCCCCCACACGTACATTTGCGGCAAGTCACGGCCGAGAACACCCACCCCGGGCGCTGACTTGGCGCAGATGTACACGCAGCCGTCCCCCACACGTGAATTTGCGGCAAGTCAGGGGGGAGAAGCCCCACGCGTGAGCGCAGGCCGCGGGCGGGCGGGGAGGGTGAGGGTCAGGCGTCGGAGAGGGCGGCCAGGCGGGCCTCCTCGTCGGCGGTGATCGCCGACTCGATGATCGGCGCGAGTGCGCCGTCCATCACCTGGTCGAGGTTGTACGCCTTGTAGCCGGTGCGGTGGTCGGCGATGCGGTTCTCGGGGAAGTTGTAGGTGCGGATCCGCTCCGACCGGTCCATGCCGCGGATCTGCGACCGGCGCGCGTCGGCGGCCACCGCGTCCCGCTCCTCCTGCTGCTTGGCGAGCAGACGGGCGCGCAGCACACGCATGCCCGCCTCGCGGTTCTGCAGCTGCGACTTCTCGTTCTGCATCGACACGACGATGCCCGTCGGCACGTGCGTGATGCGGACGGCGGAGTCCGTCGTGTTGACCGACTGCCCGCCCGGTCCGGACGACCGGAAGACGTCGATCTTGAGGTCGTTCGGGTCGATGGCGATCTCCTCGGGCTCGTCCACCTCGGGGAACACGAGAACGCCGGTGGTCGAGGTGTGGATGCGCCCCTGCGACTCGGTCGCCGGGACCCGCTGCACGCGGTGCACCCCGCCCTCGTACTTCAAGTGCGCCCAGACGCCCTGCGCGGGGTCGCTGGACGACCCCTTGATCGCGACCTGGACGTCCTTGTAGCCGCCGAGGTCGGACTCGTTGCGCTCGAGGAGCTCGGCCTTCCACCCCATGGATGCCGCGTACTGCAGGTACATCCGGAGAAGATCGGCCGCGAACAGCGCGCTCTCCGCCCCGCCCTCGCCCGCTTTGATCTCCATGATCACGTCGCGGGCGTCGTCCGGGTCGCGCGGGATCAGCAGCCGCCGCAGACGCTCCTGCGTCTCGGCGACCCGCTCCTCGAGGGCCGGCACCTCGTCGGCGAACGCCGCGTCCTCGCGCGCGAGCTCGCGAGCGGCATCCAGGTCGTCGGATGCCGCCCGCCACGCGTCGTGCGCGTGCACGATGCGGTTCAGCTCGGCGTAGCGGCGGTTGACGCGCTTCGCGCGCGCCGCGTCGGCGTGCACCGCCGGGTCGTTGAGCTCGAGCTCGACCTGCCGGTGCTCTTCGAGCAGTCCGCGGACGGACTCGAGGATGCCGGACTGCTCGGCGGGCTCAGGCGACACGGGTCAGCGGATGCCGTTGTCGTCGCCGCCGCGCGCGGGCGCCGGGATCGACTTCTGCATCTGCACGAGGAACTCCACGTTCGACTGGGTCTCCTTGAGCTTGCCGAGCACGACCTCGAGGGCCTGCTGGGGCTCGAGACCGGCCAGCGCGCGGCGGAGCTTCCAGGTGATCTTGACCTCGTCGTTGGACAGCAGCATCTCCTCGCGGCGGGTGCTGGACGCGTTGACGTCGACCGCCGGGAAGATGCGCTTGTCCGCGAGCTGGCGGTTCAGGCGCAGCTCGCTGTTGCCGGTGCCCTTGAACTCCTCGAAGATGACGTCGTCCATCTTCGAGCCGGTCTCCACCAGCGCGGTCGCGAGGATCGTCAGCGAGCCGCCGTTCTCGATGTTGCGCGCGGCGCCGAAGAAGCGCTTCGGCGGGTAGAGCGCCGAGGCGTCCACGCCACCGGTCAGCACGCGGCCCGAGGTCGGCGCCGACAGGTTGTACGCGCGGCCGAGACGGGTGATCGAGTCCAGGAGCACGACGACGTCGCGGCCCAGCTCGACGAGGCGCTTCGCACGCTCGATCGCCAGCTCGGCGACCGTGGTGTGGTCCTCGGCGGGACGGTCGAACGTCGAGGCGATGACCTCGCCGCGCACCGTGCGCTGCATGTCGGTGACCTCTTCGGGGCGCTCGTCGACGAGCACGACCATGAGGTGCACCTCGGGGTTGTTGTGCGCGATGGCGTTCGCGATCTGCTGCAGGACGATCGTCTTGCCGGCCTTCGGCGGCGCGACGATGAGTCCGCGCTGGCCCTTGCCGACCGGGGCGACCAGGTCGATGATGCGCTGCGTCAGCTTCTCGGGCGCGGTCTCCAGGCGCAGGCGCTCCTGCGGGTACAGCGGCGTCAGCTTGCCGAACTCGACGCGCGCGGCGGCGTCGTCGACCGAGAGGCCGTTGATCGAGTCGACCTTGACCAGCGCGTTGTACTTCTGGCGGGTGGACTGCTCGTTCTCTCGCGGCTGCTTGATCGAGCCGACGACCGCGTCGCCCTTGCGCAGGTTGTACTTCTTCACCTGGCCGAGCGAGACGTAGACGTCGCTGGGACCGGGCAGGTAGCCGGTGGTGCGCACGAACGCGTAGTTGTCGAGCACGTCGAGGATGCCGGCGATCGGCACGAGCACGTCGTCCTCGCCGATCTCAGTCTCGAACTCGTCGCCCGTGGTGTTCTGCCCGCGGCGCTTGTTGCGCTGGCGGTTGCGGCCGTTGGCCTGCTGCTGCTGCGCCTGCTGCGCGCCCTGCTGCGGCGCCTCGGGCTCGTCGGCCTTCTCGGCCGGCGCGGGCTTCTCGGCCGGCTCCGGCTTGTCGGCGGCGTCGGCCTTGTTCCGGTTGCGGTTGCGCGACCGGCTGCGGCTGCGGCTGCGGGACGGGGCCTCGTCGGCGCTCTCACCGTTCTCGGGCGTCGCGGCCGGGGCGTCCTCGCCCGCGGCGGCGGGGGTCGCGTCGCCGTCGGTGGTCGTGGCGGTCTCGGCCTCGGCCTCGGCGGGAGCGGTGGATGCCGCTGCGTCGGGCGTCGCGTCGGCGGAGGTGTCCGCGGCGGCCGGCGTCTCGACCTCGGCAGCGGGCGACTCGACGGCGGTCGACGCCTCGTCGGCGGCGGGGGTCGCAGCCTCGGGTGCGGCACCCTCGGCGGGGATCTCGGTGGCCGCGGCGGTCTCGACCGGCGCCTCGGCGGCGGGGGCCTCCGCAGCGGGCGCCTCGTCGGCGGGCGCGCTCTTGGCCCGGCGGGGCGCACGCTTGCGCGGTGCACGGGCCGGCTTCTTCTCCTCCGCGGCGGCGGGCTCCTCCGCGGCGGCGGGCTCCTCCGCGGCGGGCGCCTCGGGGGCGGCCTCCGTCACGGGCTCGGCGACGGGCGCCTCGGGGGCGGCCTCCACGGCCGTCTCCTCCGCGGCCGGCGCGTCCGCCGCAGCGGACTCCTCGGCAGCGGGCTCCGCCGCAGCGGGCTCCGCGTCCTCGGCCGCGGAGGCCGCGGCATCCGTGTCCTGGTCGGCGGGCACCTCGTCGAACAGGGTCGGCTCGGCGGGAGTCTCGTCGGCAGACGTCTCGGTCTGCTCGGCGGCCGCGGCGGGCTGCTCCTCGGGGGTGGTGTCGGCGCCCTCGGGCGCGTCGACGGGCTGGGTCTCGGAGATGGACTCCACGACTGCTCCTCAGAAATGAAACGTGATCAGATCGCGGGTCGTCGGTGCAGACGGCAGACGAAGACACTCACCAGCGGCTCGGAAGACTGCAGCCGACGCCGGGTTCGCGATTTGTTGCGGATTTCGCGGGGTGCAGAGGCTCAGATTCGCGTCTCTACGCGGAACCCTCTGCGGTCCTCACTGTACCACCCTTGACGTCGACGGCCAGCATGAGCGCCTCCCACGGGGTGTCGACGAGGGATGCCGTAAGATCCGCCGCGGCCAGGCGCTGGCCCGGTCCGTCGGCGAGCACCAGCACGCTCGGCCCCGCACCGGAGACGACCGCCGCGTAGCCCTCGGCCCGCAGCGCCCGGACCAGCCGGTCCGTCTCGGGCATCGCCTGCGCGCGGTAGTTCTGATGCAGCTTGTCCTCGGTCGCCGCCATGAGCAGCTCGGGGCTCTGCGTCATCGCCGCGATCAGCAGCGCCGAGCGCGAGACGTTGAACACCGCGTCCTCGCGCGGCACCTGCAGCGGCTGCAGGCTCCGGGCGACGGCCGTGGACATCGTGAAGCTCGGCACGAGCACGAGCGGGGAGACGCCGCGGTGCACGATCAGCTGCTTGTGCTGCGGGCCGGCGGCATCCATCCACGCGATGGTCAGGCCGCCGAAGAGGCCCGGCGCCACGTTGTCGGGGTGCCCCTCCATCTCCGTCGCCAGGCGCAGCAGCTCGATGTCGGTCAGCTGCACCTCGTCCGCGAGCAGGCCTTTCGCGGCGAGGATGCCGGCGACGACGGCGGCGCCGGACGACCCCATCCCCCGGCCGTGCGGGATGACGTTGGTCGCCGAGAGCCGCAGGCCCGGCATCTCACGGCCCACCGCCGCGTACGTGTGGGCCATGGCCCGTACGACGAGGTGGGAGGCGTCGCGCGGGACGTCCGCCGTGCCCTCGCCGGCGACCTCTATCTCGAGGCGACCCGCCTCGAGTGCCTCGACCTCGAGCTCGTCGTACACGCTGAGCGCGAGACCGAGGGTGTCGAAGCCGGGCCCGAGGTTCGCGCTCGTGGCCGGAACGCGGACGGCGACCCGGCGCCCGAGGGCTTCGGTCACGCGGTCACCGGCTGCAGGTCGAGCACGGAGGCGACCTCCGACGTCGTGGCGTCCACGACCGTGGGCTGCACGTCGGTGCCGTCGCTCTGGCGCAGGGCCCACTGAGGGTCCTTCAGGCCGTGACCGGTGACGGTGAGGACGACCTTGGCGCCGGCGGGGATGACCCCGGCCTCGGCACGGTCCAGCAGACCGGCGACGCTGATCGCGGAGGCGGGCTCGACGAAGACGCCGACCTCGCCCGCGAGGATCTTCTGCGCCGCGAGGATGCGCTCGTCGTCGATCGCCCCGAACCAGCCGTCGGTGGCATCCCGGGCCTCGAGCGCCAGGTCCCACGAGGCCGGGTTGCCGATGCGGATGGCGCTGGCGATGGTCTCGGGGTTCTTGACGACCTCGCCGCGCACGAGCGGGGCCGAGCCGGCGGCCTGGAACCCGAACATGCGGGGAACCGTGCGGGCGGCGCCGCGGGCGGCCTCCTCCCGGTAGCCGCGGGAGTAGGCGGTGTAGTTGCCGGCGTTGCCCACGGGGATGAAGTGGAAGTCGGGGGCGTCGCCCAGGACCTCGACGACCTCGTAGGCGGCGGTCTTCTGACCCTCGATGCGGTCGGGGTTGACCGAGTTGACCAGGTGCACCGGGTAGTGGTCGGCGAGCTCGCGCGCGATCTCGAGGCAGTCGTCGAAGTTGCCGCGGATCTGGATGAGACGGCCGTTGTGGGCGACGGCCTGGCTCAGCTTGCCCATCGCGATCTTGCCCTCGGGCACGAGCACGGCGGCGGTGATGCCGGCGTGCGCGGCGTAGGCCGCGGCCGACGCGGAGGTGTTGCCGGTCGAGGCGCAGATGACGGCCTTGGCGCCGTGCTCGACCGCGCGGGACAGCGCGACGGTCATGCCGCGGTCCTTGAAGGAGCCGGTGGGGTTCATCCCCTCGAACTTCACCCAGACGTCCGCACCGGTGCGGCGCGAGAGCGCCGGCGCGGGGATGAGGGGCGTACCGCCCTCGCCCAGCGTGACGACGGTGGAGGCGTCGGTGACGCCCAGACGGTCGGCGTATTCGCGGAGGACTCCGCGCCAGACGTGTGCCATGTCAGTTCCCTTCCACGCGCAGTACGGAGACCACGCGCTCGACGACGCCGCTTGCGGCGAGACGCTCGACGGTCTCGCTCAGGTCCTGCTCGCGGGCTGTGTGCGTTCCGATGACGAGGCGCGCCGATGCGCCCGTCGCGTCCGCGGTCGGCTCGATGACGGTCTGCTCGACCGTCGCGATCGAGACGCGGCCGTCGCTGAGGATGCCGGCGACCGTGGCGAGCACGCCCGGCTTATCGTCGACCTCGAGCGTGATCTGGTAGCGCGTGATGACGCGGCCGATCGGCACGGTCGGCAGATTGGCGCGGGTGGACTCGCCCACGCCGACACCGCCGGCGATGTGGCGACGTGCGGCCGAGACGACGTCGCCGAGGACCGCCGAGGCGGTCTGGACGCCACCGGCGCCGGCGCCGTAGAACATGAGGTCGCCCGCGGCCTCGGCCTGGACGAAGACGGCGTTGTTCGCGCCGTGGACGCTGGCGAGCGGGTGGGCGCGGTCGACCAGCGCGGGGTAGACGCGCACCGAGATGGACTCGCCCTCCTCGCCGTCGGCGGCGGAGAGGCGCTCGCACACGGCGAGCAGCTTGATGACGTAGCCGGCGTGCCGCGCGGACTCGATCATCGCGGCATCCACCGAGGTGATCCCCTCGCGGTGAACCGCCTCGAGCGGCACGGTCGTGTGGAACGCC
Source organism: Actinomycetota bacterium (assembly GCA_016870695.1). GTDB lineage: Bacteria > Actinomycetota > Actinomycetes > Actinomycetales > Microbacteriaceae > Microbacterium. The sequence continues at coordinate 7,421 of VGAV01000051.1, forward strand.
AGGCTCGCCAGGATGGCGGCCTTCTGGGCGGCGTCGTAGCCCTCGACGTCGGCGGTGGGGTCGGCCTCGGCGTAGCCGAGGTCCTGCGCCTGCGCGAGCACGTCGGCGAAGTCCGCGCCCTCGGTGTCCATGCGGTCGAGGATGTAGTTGGTCGTGCCGTTGACGATGCCCATGATGCGCACGACCCGGTCGCCGGCGAGCGAGTCGCGCAGCGGACGGATGATGGGGATGGCGCCGGCCGCCGCGGCCTCGTAGTACACCTGCGCGCCGACCTGGTCGGCGGCGTCGAAGATCTCGGTGCCGTGCGTGGCCAGCAGCGCCTTGTTGGCGGTGACGACGTCGGCGCCGGAGTTGATCGCCTGCAGCACCTGCGTGCGGGCCGGCTCGATGCCGCCCATCAGCTCGATGACGATGTCCGAGCCGACGATGAGCGTCTCGGCGTCGGTGGTGAACAGCTCGCGCGGCAGGTCGACGTCGCGCTTGCCGTCGAGGTTGCGGACGGCGATCCCGGACAGCTCGAGCGTGGCTCCGGCGCGGTCGGCGAGCTCGTCGCCGTGCTTGAGGAGCAGGTCGGCGACCTGCGAGCCCACGGCGCCGGCGCCCAGCAGGGCGACCCGGAGCGTGCGGTAGTCGGTCATTCGGTGTCTCCGTACGTCGAAGCGGCGAGGCCGCGGAAGGCAGGCGACGCGGTGGCGTCGCGGGAGTCGGATGCCGCGACCCCGACATCCCGCGCGAGCAGGTCGTCGACGGTCTCGCCGCGGACGATCACACGGGCGCGGCCGTCGCGCACGGCGACCACGGGCGGGCGGGGGGTGTAGTTGTAGTTGCTCGCGAGCGAGAAGCAGTAGGCGCCGGTGGCGGGGACGCCGAGCAGGTCGCCGGGCGTGACGTCGCCGGGCAGGTACTCGGCGTCGACGACGATATCGCCGGACTCGCAGTGGTGGCCGACGACGCGGGACAGCGCGGGCGTCGCGTCGCTCGTGCGCGAGACGATGCGGGCCGAGTAGTGCGCGCCGTAGAGCGCCGTGCGAGCGTTGTCGCTCATGCCCCCGTCGACGCTCACGTAGGCGCGGTCCAGGTCGTCGCCGACCGGCACGGTCTTGACCGTGCCGACCTCGTAGAGGGTCACCCCGGCCTGGCCGACGATCACGCGCCCGGGCTCGCAGGCGATGTCAGGCATCGGGATGCCGCGGACGGCGCACTCGTCGGCGACCGCGTCGACGATGCCGTCGGCGATCTCCTCGATCGGCCGCGGCGCGTCGACGGAGGTGTACGAGATGCCGAAGCCGCCGCCCACGTTCAGCAGCGGGATGTCTCCCCCGGCGAGCAGCTCCGCGTGCAGGTCGACCAGGCGCGCGGCGGACTCGCGGAAGCCGGCGACGTCGAAGATCTGCGAGCCGATGTGGGCATGCAGTCCGACGAAGCGCAGGCTCGGCAGCTCCCGGATGCGCGCGACGGCCGCGGCCGCACCGGCGAGCGGGAAGCCGAACTTCTGGTCCTCGTGGGCGGTGGCGAGGAACTCGTGCGTCTCGGCGTGCACGCCCGTGCGGACGCGGACGAGCACCGACTGAACGGCGCCGCGGCGGTCGGCGATGGCGGCGAGCCGCTCGATCTCGATGGCGCTGTCGACGATGATCGTGCCGATGCCGACCTCGACGGCCCGCTCGAGCTCGTCGACCCGCTTGTTGTTGCCGTGGAACCCGAGGCGGGCCGGGTCGGCCCCGGCGGCCAGCGCCACCTCGAGCTCTCCCCGGGTGCACACGTCGACGGCCAGGCCCTCGTCGGCGACCCAGCGGACGACCTCGGTCGAGAGGAAGGCCTTGCCGGCGTAGTAAACGCGCGCCGACACGCCGTGGCGGGCGGCCGCGGACGAGAAGGCCTCCCGGGCCCGTCGCGCGTGCGCGCGCACCTCGTCCTCGTCGAGCACGTAGAGCGGGGTGCCGAAGCAGTCGCGCAGGTCGAGGACGGAGACCCCGCCGATCTCGACGGAGCCGTCGTCGACGCGATGCGCGGACGCGGGCCACACGGGGGCGACGAGCTCGTTGGCCTCGGCCGGGGCGAGGAGCCACGCGGGCACGGGCGCGGAGTGCGAGGCGGACACGGAGGGACCAATCGGTTTTGCGGCGACGCGACGGCCGCGGATCACGGCACCCACCCCCGCGGGGCGTCACGCGGCGGGCAGTCCTTGCAGTCTAGGGCACGACGTATGCCGTCCCGGTCCCGCGTCTGCCCGCCGCGGACCGGCGCGTCAGACCTCGAAGCGCCCGTCGCGGACCACCAGGGTCTGCGGGGTGGAGGAGAGCGTGCCGGAGCGCTCGCTGTTCTGCCACACCCGGACCCGGCTCGGCTCCTGCGCCTCCACGACGAGCCGGTAGCCGTCGCCGACCGCCGTCCCGTCGAGGGCGGTGACGAGCTTGTCGTGCGTGTCGTCGCCGTTCACGGTCACCGTCCGCAGCTCGGTGCCGTCGGCATCCTGGACCGTGATCTTGTAATACGGCTTGCCCGTGAAGTACTCGTGCAGCACCTCGCCGGTGGAGGTGGCGACGAGGCGCGAGCCGTCGCGGCTGATGCCGAGCCGCGCCCGGTGGGCTGGGGGTCGCTGTGCGAGAAGGCCCGGTTCTCGAGGCCGCTCGTCGCGCTCTGGCTGCCGTGGGGCAGCGCGATCACCCGGGTCGACGCACCCGTGTCGTCGTGCACCACGACGGCGGGCTCGCGGATCTCGAAGGCCGTGACCGCGCCGCCGGACGCCGAGCTGACGCTCAGGGTGCCGGAGGCGGCGGCGGCGCCGCTCCGCACGCGCATCGTGGTGCGGTACCGTCCCTCGCTGTCCGTCACCCCCGACGGCTGGCCGATCTCCCCCTGGTTGCGACGGACTGCGGCGCGGGGTGTCAGCCGCAGGTGCCGTTCTCCTGCAGCGCCGGGTCGACGATGATGCCGCCGTCGATCGCGAGGCCGGCCACGACGTCGCTGCCCTGCACGGTCACGGAGGTGAGCGTGAGGCCGGCGGGGAGCTGGTCGGCGATGCAGAGGTTCCGTGTGGCCACGAGTCCGTCGGCCAGGCCGCCGAGCTGACCGCGCAGGCTGTCCGCGTCGATGTCGTTGCCCGCGAGCTGGAAGGAAGTGGGGGTCAGCGTCAGGTCGCCGTCCGCGACCCCCGGGGCGAGCTCGACCCCGATGGGGATCGCAAGCCCGAGCACCGTCACCTCGGTGGCGAACTGCAGGTCGGGGGCCGCGATGCTCACGGCG
>VGAV01000052.1 GCA_016870695.1 Actinomycetota bacterium
GCGCTCGTGCCGGAGGAGCGCGAGATCGTCGACGACTACGGCACGCCTATCTTCCACATCGGCCCCACCGCCTGGGCGCTCGTGGTCGAGGACCGCGGCGAGACGTTCGTCGTGCGCCACGACGACGGCCGCATCGGCTACTTGCACGACGTCTCCGGCGTCACGCGCGGCTGACCACCTGAGCAGCGCCTGCGAGCCGCTCCGCCTCGGGGCGGGCGGCTCGCGGGCGGCCGGTAGCCTGGACTCATGCTCCGCACCATCGATCTGCGCGGCCGCGTCCTCACGCCGGCCGAGCTGCTCGCCGCCGTTCCCCGCGCCGATGCCGCGCGCGACGAGGCCCTCGCCACGGCCGCCCGCCTCGTCGACGACGTCGCCGCCCACGGCGAGCAGGCCTTGCGCGACCAGGCCGAGCGGTTCGACCGCGTGACCGGCCACGCCCTGCGCGTCCCCGCGGAGCACCTCGACGAAGCCCTCGACCAGCTCGCGCCCGAGATCCGCGCCGCGCTCGAAGAGGCCATCCGCCGTGTGCGCACGGCCTCGGCCGCGCAGGTGCCGCCGCCCACGGTCACCGAGATCGGTCCCGGGGCCCGCGTCACGCAGCGCTGGCAGCCGGTGCGCCGCGTGGGCCTCTACGTCCCCGGCGGCAAGGCCGTCTACCCGTCCAGCGTCGTCATGAACGCGGTTCCCGCGCAGGTCGCCGGTGTGCGCGAGGTCGCCCTCGCCTCGCCTCCGCAGGCGGCCTTCGACGGGCGCGTGCACCCCGTGATCCTTGCGGCCGCCCGGCTGCTGGGGGTCACGGAGGTCTACGCGATGGGCGGGGCGGGCGCCATCGGCGCATTCGCCCACGGGGTGTCCGCCATCGGCCTCGACCCGGTCGACGTGGTCACCGGGCCGGGCAACAACTTCGTGGCATCCGCCAAGCGCGCCGTCGCCGGACGCGTCGGAACCGACTCCGAGGCCGGTGCCACCGAGATCCTCGTCGTCGCCGACGCCTCGGCCGACCCCGGTCTCGTCGCCGCCGACCTGGTCAGCCAGGCCGAGCACGACGAGCAGGCGTCCGCCGTCCTCGTGACGGACGACCCCGCGCTGGCCGACGCCGTGCGCGCCGCGCTGCCGGAGCGCGTCGCGGCGACGCGGCACAGCGCCCGCGTGACGACCGCGTTCGACGGGCCGCAGTCGGCCGTCGTCCTCGTCGACGACATCGCGCAGGCGACGGCATTCAGCAACGCCTACGCGCCGGAGCACCTGGAGCTGCACCTGTCCGACCCGCGTCCCGAGGACTTCGTGCACGCGGGCGCGGTGTTCGTCGGCCCGTACACGCCGGTCAGCCTCGGCGACTACCTCGCCGGCAGCAACCACGTCCTGCCGACCGGGGGACAGGCGCGGTACAGCTCCGGTCTGTCCGCCGCGACCTTCCTGCGCCCGCAGCAGGTCGTGGAGTACGACCGGGACGCGCTGGCGGCGGTCCGGGATGCCATCGTCACCCTCGCCGAGGCCGAGGCCCTGCCCGCACACGGCGAGGCCGTCACCGCGCGCTTTCCGGCGTAGTCTGGCGATCCCATGCATTGTCCCTTCTGCCGGAACCCGGACTCTCGGGTCATCGACTCGCGCACGAGCGACGACGGTCTCAGCATCCGTCGTCGTCGGCAGTGCCCGAAGTGCGGTGGGCGGTTCTCGACCGTCGAGACGGCGAGCCTGAACGTCATCAAGCGGTCCGGGGTCGTCGAGCCGTTCAGCCGCGAGAAGGTCGTCTCGGGGGTGCGGAAGGCCTGCCAGGGCCGTCCCGTCACGGACGCGGACCTGGCGATGCTCGCGCAACAGGTCGAGGAGGCGATCCGGCAGACGGGGTCGTCGCAGATCGAGGCCAACGAGATCGGCCTGTCGATCCTCGGCCCCCTCCGCGAGCTCGACGAGGTGGCCTACCTGCGCTTCGCGAGCGTGTACCAGGCGTTCGAGTCGCTGGACGACTTCGACGCGGCGATCGCGCAGCTGCGCGCGGACCACGCCGCCCGCGCGGCCGCCCGCCCCGTCCCGGCCGCGGACTGACGCCGGCCCCGGCCCGGGGGTTCTCGCCCGGGACGGTCCAGTACCCTGGCGGTGATGTATCCCCTCCTCTTCCGCACGGTCCTCGCCCGCATGGATCCGGAGCGCGCGCACCACCTCGGCGCTCTCGTCATCCGTGCCATCGGTCTTCCGCCCGTCGCCGCCGTTGCGCGGCGCCTGACCGCGCCCGCCCCCGGCGCCGAGGTGCACGCCCTGGGCCTGCGCTTCGACTCGCCGTTCGGCGTGGCCGCCGGGTTCGACAAGAACGTCACGATGGGCAAGGGCCTGCACGCCCTCGGCTTCGGACACGTCGAGGTCGGCACGATCACGGCGCTGCCGCAGCCGGGCAATCCGAAGCCGCGCCTGTTCCGCCTCGTCGCCGACCGCGCCGTCATCAATCGGATGGGGTTCAACAACGACGGCGCCGCCGTCGCCGCACGCCGACTGCGGTCGCTGCGCCGCTCGCGTCGCCGCCCGGTCCTCGGGGTCAACATCGGCAAGAGCCGCGCCGTCGCCGTCGAGGACGCGACCACCGACTACGTCCGCAGCGCCCGTCTGCTCGCACCGCTGGCCGACTACCTCGTCGTCAACGTCTCCTCGCCGAACACCCCCGGCCTGCGGGGTCTGCAGGCGGTCGAGACGCTCCGTCCGCTGCTGACCGCGGTCCGGGATGCCGCCGGCTCGACGCCGCTCCTCGTGAAGATCGCCCCGGATCTCGCGGACGACGAGGTGCAGGACATCGCACGTCTGGCGGTGGACACCGGACTCGCCGGGATCATCGCGACGAACACGACGATCGCGCGCACAGGACTGACGGCGGACCCGGCCGCGGTGGAGGCGATGGGCGCCGGCGGGCTGTCCGGCGAGCCGCTGAAGGCGCGCGCGCTCGAGGTGCTGCGCCTGGTGCGCGCCGCGGTCCCGTCGGAGTTCGTCGTCGTCTCGGCCGGGGGAGTCGACACGGCCGCGGACGTCCGCGCGCGTCTCGCCGCCGGGGCGACGCTCGTCCAGGGCTACACCGCGTTCCTGTACCGCGGGCCGCTCTGGGCGCGGCAGATCAACCGCGGTCTCGCCCGCGGACGCTGAGCCGGGAGACGGAAGCGGCGCGCCCCCGAGGGGACGCGCCGCTTCCGTCTGTCCGGGGACTCAGACCGGGTACTGCCCGCGCTTGACCTGTGCCTTCGGCAGGCGCATGAAACGCATCTGCACCGTGCGCATCGACGCGTACCAGCCGAGGCCCTTCTCGACCTTGGTCTCGCCGAACTTCTCCTTGGCGGCCCGCTTGACGCGGATGGAGGTGATGATCATGTCGCCCACGACGAACAGGATGAAGATCCACAGCGCGACGAACGACCAGTACTGGAAGAAGCCGACGGGGATGAGCGTGGCCACGATGACGAGGATCATGAACGGCATCACGCCCTCGCCGAGGTGCCACCCGGCGTCGACGAAATCGCGGGCGAAGCGGCGCTGCGGGCCCTTGTCGCGGACGGGGAGGTAGCGCTCCTCGCCGGCGGCCATGCCGACGCGCGCCTTCTCACGCTGTGCGGCGAGCTCGGCTCGCGCACGCTGCTTCGCCTCCTTGGTGTCGGCGACGAGGGGACGCCGACGCGCCGCCTCCTGCTCGGCGCGCGACGGCGTCGCGCGGCCCTTGCCCGAACCGAGGTCCGTCGGCTGGACGGGGGTGTCGTTGGGGGCGGGGGCGGATGACTTGGCCACGGGAAACCTCGGGGATCGCTGATCGGGAGACTTAAGATTACCCGCATGACCCTCGACCTGTCCCGGCAGGATGCTGTGCGTGAGGCCGCATCCGCCGGCATCCCCACCGCTCTCGCCGACCTCGGCGCCCTCGTCCGCATCCCTTCCATCGCCTGGCCGGCGTTCGACCAGTCCGCCGTCGTCCGCAGCGCCGAGACGGTGGCCGAGCTCGTGCGCGGCACCGGCGTCTTCGACCGGGTCGAGGTGGCCCGCGCCGGCATCCCCGGCACCGACGAAGTCGGCCAGCCCGCCGTCCTGGCATCCCGTGCCGCCCGCAACGGGCGCCCGACCGTCCTGCTCTACGCCCACCACGACGTCCAGCCCCCGGGAGACGACGAGCTGTGGGAGTCGCCGCCGTTCGAGCCGACCGTCCGCGACGGCCGCCTGTACGGTCGCGGAGCAGCCGACGACAAGGCCGGCGTCATGGCGCACGTCGCGGCCGTCCGCGCGGTGAGCGAGGCGCTCGGCGACGACCTCGACCTCGGCATCGCCGTGTTCATCGAGGGCGAGGAGGAGTACGGCTCCCGCTCGTTCGGCCAGTTCCTCTCCGACCACGCCGACGTGCTCCGCTCCGACGTGATCGTCGTGGCCGACTCGGGCAACTGGGACGAGCGCACCCCCGCGCTCACGGTCTCCCTGCGCGGCAACGCCCGGTTCACGCTGACGGTGCGCACCCTGGACCACGCGTCCCACTCGGGCATGCTGGGCGGCGCGGTCCCCGACGCGATGCTCGCGACCGTCAAGCTCCTCGCGACGCTGTGGGACGACGACGGCGCGGTCGCGGTGGAGGGGCTGCACGAGCGCGACGCCGAGACGCCCGCCTACGACGAGCAGACCCTCCGCGCCGAGTCGGGACTCCTCGACGGGGTCTCGCCTATCGGCCGCGGCACGATCCTCAGCCGGATGTGGAACAAGCCGTCGATCACCATCACCGGAATGGATGCCACCTCCGTCGAGGCCGCGTCCAACACCCTGGCCCCGCAGACCCGCGTCGTCATCAGCGCGCGCGTCGCCCCCGGGCAGAAGGCCGAGGAGGCGTTCGCGGCGATCGAGGCGCACCTGCGCGCGCACGCGCCGTTCGGCGCGCACCTCGAGTTCACCGACGTCGACTGCGGTGACGCGTTCCTCGTCGACACTTCGGGCTACGCGGTGGAGGACGTCCGCGCCGCGTTCGCCGACGGCTACGGGGTCGAGTCCGTCGACGTGGGCGTGGGCGGGTCGATCCCGTTCATCGCCGACCTCGTTGCGGAGTTCCCCGGCGCGCAGATCCTGGTCACCGGTGTGGAGGACCCCCACTCGCGCGCCCACAGCCCGAACGAGTCGCTGCACCTGGACACCTTCCGCAACGCCGTCGTGTCCGAGGCGCTGCTCCTGGCCCGGCTGAACGAGCGGTCGGCGTGATCTCGGGCCGATCCGGGCGCGGCGGGCGTAGACTCGGGAGCGTCCGCGTCCGATCCATCCGAAGGGCTTCGTCATGACCGACACCACCCTGTCGTCCGCCCCCGCCACCCGTGAGCACGGCGTCGCCCTGTCCGACGCCGCCGCCGACAAGGTCAAGAGCCTGCTCTCGCAGGAGGGCCGCGACGACCTGCGTCTGCGCGTCGCCGTCCAGCCGGGCGGATGCTCCGGACTCATCTACCAGCTCTACTTCGACGAGCGATACCTCGACGGCGACAAGGTCGTCGACTTCGACGGCGTCGAGGTCATCGTGGACGACATGAGCGTGCCGTACCTCGACGGTGCGAGCATCGACTTCAAGGACACGATCTCGGAGCAGGGCTTCACGATCGACAACCCCAACGCGCAGGGCTCCTGCGCCTGCGGCGACAGCTTCCACTGACGCCCGACGGGCCCGGCGTCCTCGCCGATTCGACAGCCCCCGGAACCGCGGATCACACCGTGGATTCCGGGGGTTTTCGATGTCTCGGTGCTGGACGATTGGCCTGAGGACCCTAGGAGGTTGCTCTAGACTGTCGAGAGCAACATCCCTGACTCGGAAAGGTGCATTGTGCCCTCCAAACGTCGCCTCCGCTGGGCAGCGCTCCCCGTCGGGATCGCCTCGGCCACGCTTCTGGCCGGCTGCACCACGTCGCAGCTGCACGGCTTCCTCCCCGGCTTCGTCGAGGACGGCACGCCCGCCACGAACCACACCGACATGGTCGCCGGTCTCTGGGTCAACTCGTGGATCGTCCTCCTCGCGGTCGGCGTCATCACGTGGGGCCTCATGCTGTGGTCCGTCATCGCCTACCGGCGTCGCAAGGGCCAGTCCGGGCTTCCGGTGCAGCTGCGCTACAACATGCCGGTCGAGATCTTCTACACGGTCGTGCCGCTGATCCTCGTGGTCGGCTTCTTCGCCTTCACCGCGCGCGACCAGACGATCCTCGAGACGCAGTACGAGGACCCCGACGTGTCCATCACCGCGTACGGCAAGCAGTGGGCTTGGGACTTCCAGTACAACGGCGAGCAGGAGGACAACTCCGACGCCGTCTACAGCATGGGTGTCCAGGCGCAGGAGACCTCCGACGGCTACGACCTCGACGACGTCCCCACGCTGTACCTGCCGGTCGACAAGACGGTGCAGATCGAGCTCCGCTCGCGCGACGTCATCCACTCCTTCTGGATCGTCGACTTCCTCTACAAGAAGGACATGTACATCGGGCGCGAGAACTACTGGTCCTTCACGCCGACCCGCGAGGGCACGTACGAAGGCAAGTGCGCCGAACTGTGCGGCGAGTACCACTCCGCGATGCTGTTCAACGTCAAGGTCGTGAGCGAGCAGGAGTACGAGGACTACCTCGACACCCTGCGGGCGGCCGGTGACGTGGGCGACATCAGCGACCTGCAGCGACTGCAGAACCTCAGCACGACGGTTGCCACCGAAGGGAACGAGTGATCATGGCGACGACGCTTCCTCTGCAGGAGAAGGGCGCCGGGCGACCGACGACCCTCCCGCCGCGTCAGGCCGCTCTGCTCAGCACCACGCGTGTCGAACAGAAGGGCAACCTGGTCGTCAAGTGGATCACCTCCACCGACCACAAGACCATCGGGTACATGTACCTGATCGCGTCCGTCATCTTCTTCATGCTCGGCGGCGTGATGGCGCTCATCATCCGCGCGGAGCTGTTCGAGCCGGGCATGCAGATCATCCCGACCAAAGAGCAGTACAACCAGCTGTTCACGATGCACGGCACGATCATGCTGCTCATGTTCGCGACTCCGCTGTTCGCGGGCTTCGCCAACGCGCTCCTGCCGCTGCAGATCGGCGCACCCGACGTCGCCTTCCCGCGTCTGAACGCCTTCGCCTTCTGGCTCTTCCTGTTCGGGTCGACCATCGCCGTCTCCGGCTTCCTCACTCCGCAGGGCGCGGCCGGCTTCGGCTGGTTCGCCTATCAGCCGCTCGCCAATGCGAGCTTCTCACCCGGCGTCGGAGGAAACCTCTGGATGCTGGGTCTGGGCATCAGCGGCTTCGGCACCATCCTCGGCGCGGTGAACTTCATCACCACGATCCTCACGATGCGCGCCCCGGGTATGACGATGTGGCGCATGCCGATCTTCACCTGGAACACCCTCATCACGAGCATCCTCGTGCTGCTGGCCTTCCCGGTCCTGGCCGCCGCGATCTTCGCCGCCGCCGCCGACCGCGTGCTCGGCGCCCAGATCTACAACCCCGAGAACGGCGGCGTCCTGCTCTGGCAGCACCTGTTCTGGTTCTTCGGGCACCCCGAGGTGTACATCATCGCGCTGCCGTTCTTCGGCATCGTCTCGGAGATCTTCCCGGTCTTCAGCCGCAAGCCGATCTTCGGCTACAAGACGCTCGTGTACGCGACGATCGCCATCGCGGCGCTCTCGGTCGCGGTGTGGGCTCACCACATGTACGTCACCGGCGGTGTGCTCCTGCCCTTCTTCGCCCTGATGACGATGCTCATCGCGGTGCCCACCGGCGTGAAGATCTTCAACTGGATCGGCACCATGTGGCGTGGATCGGTGACGTTCGAGACCCCGATGGTCTTCGCGCTCGGCTTCCTCGTGTCGTTCGTCTTCGGTGGCCTCACCGGCGTCATCCTCGCGTCGCCGCCGCTGGACTTCCACCTGTCGGACTCGTACTTCGTCGTCGCCCACTTCCACTACGTCGTCTTCGGCACCGTCGTCTTCGCGATGTTCGCCGGCTTCTACTTCTGGTGGCCCAAGTGGACGGGCAAGATGCTCAACGAGCGTCTCGGCATGGTCCACTTCTGGATGCTGTTCGTGGGCTTCCACATGACGTTCCTCATCCAGCACTGGCTGGGCGTCGACGGCATGGTCCGTCGTTACGCCGACTACGCGGCCGCTGACGGCTGGCAGTGGGAGAACCAGGTCTCGACGATCGGCTCGATGATCCTCGGCGCATCGATGATCCCGTTCCTCCTGAACGTCTGGATCACCGCCCGCAAGGCGCCGCGCGTGACCGTCGACGACCCGTGGGGCTACGGCGCCTCCCTCGAGTGGGCCACCTCGTGCCCGCCGCCGCGTCACAACTTCACGTCCATCCCGCGCATCCGCAGCGAGCGGCCCGCGTTCGACCTGAACCACCCCGAGGCCGGCATCCCGGTCGGTGTGGGCCCGGCGAAGGACGCTCCGGACGCCCCGGTCGTCGACGCCGCTGCTGGAGAGGTGAAGTAAGTCCATGCGCACCAATGTCGGACTGTGGTGGATCCTCACCGCGTTCTTCTTCGCCGTCGCGGTCATGTACGCCGTGTGGAACGTCATCAGCCACGGCTCGGTTGAGTGGGTCGGCACCGTCGCCCTCGTCTTCACGGGCCTCATGGGCACGATGATCGCCTTCTACCTGAGTCGGCTCCAGAAGGCCCAGGGCGGCGAGCTGCCCGAGGACATCCTCACCGCGGACATCGACGACGGCGACCCCGAGATGGGCGAGTACAGCCCCTGGTCGTGGTGGCCCATCGTGCTCGCGGCCTCGGCCGCGATCGCCGCCATGGGTCTCGCGGTCGGCAGCTGGCTCGTCCCGATCGGCTTCGGCGTCTTCGCGATCGCCATCGTCGGCTGGGTGTACGAGTACTACCGCGGGTACTTCGCGCGCTGATCCCGTGCCCCTCCGGCTGAACGTCGCCGCCGTCTCCGACGCCGGTGCCCACCGTCCCACCAACCAGGACGCCGCCTTCGCGGCGTCCTGGGGTGCGGCGGTGGCTGACGGCGTCGGGGGAGGACCGTCGGGAGACCTGGCCTCGGCGGCGCTGATCCACCGCCTCGTGGCGACACGGGGGACGGAGATGGATGCCGACGACCTCCTCGTCCGTATCCGCGAGGCCAACTGGGACATCCGCGCCCACGTCGAGCGCGATCCCGCCCTGCAGGGCATGGCCACCACGTTCACGGGAGTCTTCCTCGCGGCCTCCGGCGACCTGCTCCTGGCACATACGGGAGACTCGCGCGCCTACCTCCTCCGGGACGGCGCGTTCTCACGCGAGACCCGGGACGATTCGTACGTCCAGGCGCTCGTCGACCACGGGATCATCCCTCCCGAGGCCGCGGCCGCTCACCCGCGCCGCAACATCATCACCGCGTCGCTCGCGGGGGCCGAGGGCGACGTCGTCTCCGTCGCCGAGCGGCGTCCTACCGTCGGCGACCGCTGGCTGCTGTGCAGCGACGGGCTGACGGACTACGTCCCCGAAGCGGACGTGGCGCAGCTGGTCGTGGACGCCCCGGACCCGCAGGCCGCCGCGGCGTCGGCCGTCGCCCTCGCCCTCGAGGCGGGGACCCGCGACAACGTCACCGTCGTGGTCTGCGACGTCGTCGATGACGACGACCGCGGGGGATCGGAGCCGGTGTTCTTCGGCTCTGCGACGCGCTGGTTCGCCGAGGACGTGCAGACGGCCTGACGGCGCTCCCCGCGCCCGCCGGGCCGTCACGGCACGCCTCAGGCGCTGTGCAGAGGCATGAGGCCGTCACGGACGCGCTGTCGCCGCGCGTCCGCGTTCGGGCCACGGGTGCGCCGGCGCGCGTTCAGGCCGTCACGGGTGCGTCGGCGCGCGTTCAGGCCGTCGCAGGTGCGCCGGCACCCGTTGTGGCCGTCACAAGGTGCGCCGGCACGCGTTCAGGCCGTCACAGACGCCGTCTGCGGCCTCTACCGCACGACCATGACGAGCGGGTCGAAGGCACGTCGTCCAGGGCCCTCGTCGGTCTCCCACGGCTGTCCCTCGCGCACCCAGTACTCGTAGCCCCCGAGCATCTCTCGCACGTCGTAGCCGAGGCGGGCGAACTCCCGGGCGCCGCGATGGGCACCGTTGCATCCGGGGCTCCAGCAGTACACGACGACCGGGAGGGACCGGTCGATCTCCTGTGACGCGCGTGCGGCGATCTCCGCGTGAGGCAGGTGCACGGCCCCGCTGACACGGCCCTGCCGCCATGCGTCCTCGCCGCGGACGTCGACGAGCGTGAACGAGACGCCGGCACGCTGGTCCGCGTAGACGTCCGCACAGTCGGTCTCGAAGGCGAGACGTGCGGAGAAGTGGGCGAAAGCGTCGGTCATGACCCCCACGGTAGGGTCCGCCGCCCGCGCTGCCGAGACGGCCGAACGTCATCGATGCGCCAGTTCCTGCCATGTCCTGGCGGGAAGCGGGGGAGAGGAGCCGTCACGGCGGGACGGCGCCTCGGAACAGCGCCGCCGGCGGGATGGCCGAGACGCGTCCGTGCGGACGGGAACGACGAAGCCCCCGGCGCACGAGGGGCCGGGGGCTTCGGAGGGACGACGGGTCTTACTCGCCCGTGTCGTCGCGACG